>NZ_JBFBAD010000177.1:0-18169 GCF_040682075.1 Actinoplanes sp. NPDC051411
CCGCCCCGTTCGGCCTCGCCGAAGTAGCTGAGGGTGGGGTAGGACTGTTCGGCCCAGCTGCGCGGCGTCCGCCAGATCTCGCCCGGGAACGTGCTGAAGCCGACCGGCACCCGGGGGTCCGGGAGCGGCTCGCCGCCCGCGGCGGGCGCGTCCGGCCCGTACGCCTCCCAGTACGATCGGGCCGCGGACGCTGCGGTGCCGGTCAGCCAATACGCCGTCACGTTGTCGAGAATGTGGTCGGGGGTCAGGCCACCGGTGGGCTTGCCGTCGACGAACGCCCCGGCGATCTTGTAGTAGGAGTCGGTGTCGTGGTCGATCATCCAGGCGGCGAGCGCGGACGGCGAGTCCAGCAGCGCGTACCCGATCGTCTCCGGGCGGGTGGCCATCTCCACGAAGTAGCCGTTCCCGCTGGTCTGGAAGGTCTTGATGGCGGCGAGCGCCGCGCGTTCCGGTTCGGTGTCGTTCGGCAGCGACGCCGGGTCGTTGAGCGCCGGCACGAGCAGGTTGGTGTGGATGCCGATCAGGCCCTCCGGGCCCAGCCGCCCGATCGCGTCGGTCACGCCGGCGCCGACGTCACCGCCCTGGGCCACGTACCGGTCGTAGCCGAGCCGGCGCATCAACTCCGCCCACGCCTTCGCGGTCCGCACCAGGTCCCATCCGACCTCGGCCGGCTCGGCCGAGAAGCCGTACCCGGGCAGGGACGGCAGCACCAGGTGGAACGCGTCCGCGGCGGTGCCGCCGTGCGCGGTCGGATCGGTGAGCGGGCCGACCGAGTCGAGCATCTCGATCACCGACCCCGGCCAGCCGTGGGTCATGATCAGCGGCAGCGCGTCCGGGTGCCGGGACCGGACGTGGACGAAGTGGACGTCCACGCCGTCGATCTCGGTGGTGAACTGGGGCAGAGCGTTCAGCCGGGACTGCACCCGCTGAAGGTCGTACTCGTTCTCCCAGTACTGGCGCAGCGCCCGCATCGTGGCCAGCTGCACCCCCTGCGAGCGGTCGCCGACCAGCTCCCGGGTCGGCCAGCGCGTCGTCGCCAGGCGGCGGCGCAGGTCGTCGAGCTCCTCCTCGCGGAAACGCACGGTGAACGGTCGGATCACATGGTCGGGCGTGGTCATTTCGCGCACTGCCTCTCAGTCGGAATCCGGCGCCGGGAATTCGAGATCCGAGGGGCCCGCCGGCGACCCGCCGAAGCCTGGCTTCCAGGACACCACCAGCCTGGCAACGTCCGCCGGGGTTCGCGCCGGTGAAAAGCCCTGGTCTGTGCGGCCGCCGCCTTGCACGTACTCTGTAGACAGTTGTGGCGCAGCGACTTACTGGAGGTCTCGTGGACGTTCGGGTGTCGGCCGAGGGAGAGAACCCGGCCGATGAGCTGGAGTCGCTGCGGGACTGGCTGGGCGGCACCGGAGAACTCAGGGGCCGGGTCACCGGCGTCGAATCGCCGCCACCGGTGGGCGCGCTCGGCCCGGTGCTCGATGAGGTCCTGATCGCGATGGGGCCGGGCGGTGCGGCCGCGGCGTTCGCCACCGCGCTGGTCTCGTGGCTGCGTCATCGTGGTGGCTCGGTCAAGATCCGGATCGAGCTGCCCGACGGCACGGCGGTGCGGCTGGACGCCACGGAGGTGCGGCGGTTCGACGTCGCGGAGCTGCGGTCGCTGCTGAAGTCGGTCGCCCGCGCGGTCGGCCAGGCGCGGGACGCGGCGGGCGGTGACCCGTCCGGCGAGGTGAACCCGGAGATGGACCTGCGTGGGTGACCTGTCCGGCCGGGGAGTGCGGGTCCTGCTGATCGGCACCGACACCCACGACTCGCCGGATCTGGAATCCGTGGCCGCGGTCGGCCGGACCTTCGAGGCGCTCCGCGACCGGCTGCTGCACCGATGCGGCGTGCCGGCCGCGCAGCTTCGGACCCTGCGGAACCCGCCGACCGCACTCAGCATCGCGCAGGCGGTCAGCGAGGAGGCCGGCCGAGCCGAGACGGTCCTGCTGATCTACTACGTCGGTCACGGCCTGTGGTCCGGTGGCGAGGTCTATCTGGCCGCCCGGGGCACCGGCAAGCTGACGCCCGGGCTGGCCGGGCATCAGGCGTACGCGATGTCCCAGCTGCGCGAGGCGTTGAGCGGCTGCCCCGCGTCGTCGGTGGTCGTCGTGCTCGACTGCTGCTTCTCCGGCCGGGCCCAGCTGGAACCGCCCGCCCCACGGCCGGTGTTCACGCTGCCCACCGTGCACGGGGCGTACCTGCTGGGCTCGGCCGAGCAGCTCGCACTCGCGGACCCGGAACAGGAGTACACCGCGTTCTCCGGTGAGCTCATCGAGCTGCTGGATCGGGGTGACCCCGACGCGGGCCCGGCGCTGACCCTCGACGACGCCTACTTTTACCTGTTCGAGACCTTGCGGGCCAGGAACGCCCCCTGGCCGCAGCGGCTGGAGGCGGGCGGGGCCGGGCGGCTCGCTATCGCTCCCAACGCCGCCTTCGCCGTGAACCGTACGGGCGACGCCGCGGCTGTCCCGCCGGCCGCTGGGCCGAGCCCTTACCGGGATCTGCAGCCGTTCCGGGAGGACGACGCGGAGTTGTTCTACGGCCGCGAGACGCTGACCGCGCAGTTGCTCGCGACAGCGGGTTACCGGGTGGCGGATCCTCGGCCGGTGCTGGTGCTGGGCCCGTCGGGCAGCGGGAAGAGCTCGCTGCTGCGCGCCGGGTTGCTGGCCGCGGCACAGCGGGACGGGCTCGAGGCGCCGGATCGCCGGATATGGCCGCGCACACTGCCGGTGCTGATCCCGGGTGGGCACCCGGTGCAGGCGCTGGGCGCGCTGATCGCCCCCGGCGAACCGGGCGCGGCGCGGCGGTTGCTGGACGCGCCGGAGGTCGCGGCGCAACTGGTGGACGGGCTGCCGGCCGGCGATCCGGGTAGGCCGGCCCTGCTGGTGATCGACCAGTTGGAGGAGCTGTTCACGCTCGGCGCGGACGAGCACGAGCCGGAGCGGGCCGCGTTCGTGCGCGCCATCGCGGCGGTCGCCGCCCCCCGAGCGGATGGCACTCCTCGGGCCATCGTGGTCGCCGCCCTGCGGGCCGACTTCTACGGCCGCGCGCTGGAGCACCCCGAACTGGCTGAACTTTTCAGCGGACCGCAGGTCGTGGTCACGGCCATGAGGTCGGACGACCTGCGCCGGGCGATCGAGGAGCCGGCCCGGCGATCGGGCCTGACGCTCGGCGACGGCCTGGTCGAGCTGTTGCTGCACGAACTGGGCGCGTACCGCCCGCAGGGCCCGGAGCCGGGCTCGCTGCCGCTGCTGTCGCACGTGCTGTGGGAGACCTGGGACCGGCGCGAGGGCCGGACGCTGACGGTGCGCGGCTATCGCGACAGTGGCGGGCTGGGCGGCGCGGTCGCGCAGACCGCGGACGCCACCTACGACGCGCTGGACGAACCGGGCCGGGAGGCGGCCCGGCGGATGCTGCTGCGCCTGGTTCGCGTCGGCGACGACACCGCCGACACGGCCCGATCACACACGCACGAGGGCCTGCTCGACGGCCTGGACCCGGCGACGGCGGAGCGCGCGCTGCGGGGCCTGGTGGCAGCCCGGCTGGTGACCGTCGACGAGGATGTCGTCCGGATCAGCCATGAGGCACTGCTGCAGTTGTGGCCTCGTCTGCGGAGGTGGATCGACGACGACCGCGCGGTGCTGGTGGCGCAGCGGCAGCTGGCCGAGGCCGCGCGCACCTGGGCGCGGGAGGGCCGCCACCGCCCGGACCTGTACGGGGGCCCGCGGCTGGCCGGGGCGCGCCAGACGTTCACCGGCCACCGCCGGGAGACGCTCACCGTCGTCGAGCAGGAGTTCCTTGAAGCCAGTATTCGTGCGGCCTGGCGGCGCCGGCTCCAAGCCGTGCTCGCCGCGGTCCTGGTGGTGCTGCTCGGTGTCGCCGGTGTGTTCGCATGGCGGCAACACGAACATGCCGGGCAGCTCACGGCGGACCGGAACTCGCGGTTGATCGCCGCCAAGGCCGACGCCCTGCGCCCCACCGACCCGGCCGTGGCGCTGCAGCTCAACCTGACGGCGTACCGCACCGCACCGATCCCGGAGGCACGCACCGGCCTCTACCGGGCGTTCGCGACAATCTATCCGCGCTCGGTCACCGGCCATCAGAAGGCGGTGGTCAACCTCGCCTACTCCGCCGACGGCCGCACGCTGGTCAGCTCCGGTAACGACCACACCATCCGGCTCTGGGACGTCACCACGGCGAACCCGGTCACGCGGGCGGTACTCACCCGGCCGGGCACCACGGCGATCGCGGTCAGCCCGGACGGGCGGCTGCTGGCCGGTTACTCGGCGAACGCGCTGACGTTGTGGGACATCGGCGACGCGAGCCACCCGCTCGAGCTGTCCACCGTGGACGCGGCACCGGGCCTCCGCCTGTCGGTGGCGTTCCGGCCCGACGGGCGGGTCCTGGCCACCGGAGGCCTGGAGGCCGACGGCGTACACGGCACGGTCGGGCTGTGGGACGTCAGCGACCCGCGCCGTCCGGCGCCGCTGGCCGTCGACCACCGGGGCGCGACCTCGGTGTCGTTCAGCCGCGACGGGCACGGCCTGGCCACCGCCGCTCCCGGCGCGACGTGGGGCACGAGCAAGGTGCGACTGTTCGACGTCGCCGACACCCGTCGTCCGGCCGTGCAGTCGGTGCTCACCGTGAACACCGCCGACGTCGTCGCGTTCAGCCCGGCCGCGAACGTGCTCGCCGCGGGTGGCGTGGGAGGCGAGGTGAACGTCTGGGATGTCACCGATCCCCGCCGGCCGGTCGCGAAAATCAACGACCACGTCAGCATCCCGGACCTCGACGGCAACATCACCTCGCTGACGTTCCGGCCCGACGGGCGGATGTTCGCCACCTCCAGCAGCCTCGGGGACGTCGACATCTGGGACATCAACGACCAGGTGAACGTCTATACCAGCCTCGCGAAGACGGCTCCGAACACCACGGTGGCGTTCCGGCCCGACGGCCTGGGCCTGGCCAACGGCGCCGCCGACGGGACGCTGCGGGTATGGTCCACCGCCGCACCCCTGCTGGCCGGCCGGATCGGCGATCTGTCGGGCAACTCGCCCGGCAGCGCGTACGACGAGGACGGCCGGCTGCTGCTCACCGACGACAGCGACGCGGGCGCGCGGCTGTGGGACGTTTCCGACCGTGCCCGGCCGGCGCTTGCCGCGCGGCTTTCCCCGCAGTGGCCGGTCGCGACGTTCCTGCCCGGCGGCCGGACGGTGCTGAGCGAGGACCGCACCGGCACGTCCCTGCGGCTGTGGGACGCCACCGACCCCCGCCACCCGGCCGCCGCCGCGACCGTGACCAGGGCCGGTCCGGGTGGCGGCGAACTGACGGTCGCCGCCGCTCCGGACGGGCGCCACCTCGCGGTGGGCAACACGGCGCAGAAGACCGTCCGGCTGCTGGACATCCACGATCCGCGCCATCCGGTCCCGGAATCGACGATCACGGTCGACGACGCGGGATCGGTTCTGTGGTTCATGGACACTCACCTGCTGGCGACCGTCGACGGCACCAACCTCCGGTTGTGGGACCTCACCGACCCCGCCCGTCCGGCCCGCGCCGGGACACTCGACCGCGCCGCGGGCGCGAGTGCCCTCTATGTGCCGTCGCGGCACATCGCGGTCGCCGACCAGATCGACTCCGGAGGCGGCCAGCCCAGCGTGCGGCTGTGGGACGTGTCCGACCCCCGTGCGCCGAAAGCCGGCGGCACGATCCCCGTCAAGGCCGGCGGCACCGACCTGGCGCTCCCCGACACCCACACCCTTGCCGTCATCGCCGATTCCGGGCGGATCGTCCTGTACGACATCAGCGACCCGGGGCATCCGAAGATCGGCTACGCGCCGACCACCGACCTCATCGCGAACCGCATGACCACCACGCCGGATCATCGGGTGCTGATCAGCTCGTCCGCGTCCATCTTCGGCGAGACCATGGATCTCTGGCGACGGGCCGATCCCGCCCACGACACGTTCGACAGCTTCGCGACGATAGCCGGCGAGTTCCCCGAGCCGAGCCCGGACAGCTCCACCGTTGCCGCCGACGCGACCGGCAGCGGCCAGCTGGGGGCGTTCGCCTCGAACGCGGTGATCCTGTGGGATCTCGATCCCGACCGGCTGTACCGGCAGATGTGCGGCACGGCGCCGAACGTCCTCGGGAAGGACGCGTGGCGGAGCTATTTCCCGGCCGAGGTCGCCTACCGGGCCCCCTGTCGCTGACGTTGTATTTTAGTAACTACTAAAATACAGAGTGGCACCGGAGGCGACCATGGCAGGCGGACGACCGCGCTCCTTCGACAGCGACGTGGCTCTCGACCGGGCGCTGGAGGTGTTCTGGCGCCAGGGCTACGAGGGCACCGCGATCTCCGACCTGACCAAGGCGATGGGTATCAGCAACGCGCCCAGTCTGTACAACGCCTTCGGCAACAAGGAACAGCTGTTCATCAAGGTGCTCGACCGCTATGCGGAGGGCCCGGCCCGGTACATCCGGGAGGCGTTCGACCAGCCGACGGCGCGGGCGGCCGTGGAGGCGTTGTTGCACGGCGCCGCGGACGCGACGACCGATCCGGGGCATCCGCGGGGGTGCATCACGGTGCAGGGTGGCCTGGTGTGCTCGCCGGGCGCGGAGCCGGCGCGCGACGAGTTGACGGCGCGGCGGGCGGCCGGTGAGGCGGCGTTGCGGGAGCGGCTGCAGCGGGCCCGGGCCGACGGGGAGATCCCGGCGGGCACGGATCCGGACGCTCTGGCGCGGTATTTCGCCACTCTCTACCAGGGGATCGCGGTTCAGGCGGCCGGCGGAGCGACCCGAGAGCAGCTGCACGGCGTCGTGGACCTGGCCATGACCCTCTGGCCGGCATAGCCGACGCAGGTCACACCACCCGTCCCTTGACGTGCCTCCCCGTGCGGCCGTAGTTTTTTAGCGAGCGATAAAAAACTAGTCGAACGAGGAGCAGTCATCATGGGTCAGCTTGCGGGCAAGACCGCGATCGTCACCGGCGGCACCACCGGAATCGGCCTCGCCGCCGCGCAGCGCTTCGCCGCCGAGGGGGCACACGTCTACGTCACCGGCCGCCGCCAGAACGTCCTCGACGCCGCCGTCGCCACGATCGGCCACGGCGCGACGGGCGTACGCGGTGACGTCGCCGACCTCGCCGACCTGGACCGCCTCTACGCCACCGTGGCAGGCGACAACCGGCGCGTCGACGTGCTGTACGCCAACGCCGGCGGCGGGGAGTTCGCCACCCTGGAGCAGGTCACCGAGAAGCACTTCGACGAGACGTTCGCCGGCAACGCCAAGGGCATGCTGTTCACCGTGCAGAAGGCGCTGCCGCTGCTCAACGACGGCGCGTCGATCATCCTGCAGTCGTCCAACGCGGCCACCCTCGGCAACGAGGCCTTCGGCGTCTACGCGGCGTCCAAGGCGGCGGTGCGGTCGTTCGCCCGCACCTGGGCGGCCGAGCTGAAGGGCCGCTCGATCCGGGTCAACGCGATCAGCCCCGGCCCCATCGACACCCCCGGCGTCGACGGTCTGGCGCCCAACCAGGAACAGGCCGACCAGCTCAAGGCGTACCTGGTCGGCACCGTCCCGCTGGGCCGCATCGGACGCCCGGACGAGGTCGCCAGCGCCGCGCTGTTCCTCGCCTCCGACCAGAGCAGCTACATCACCGGCATCGAGCTGTTCGTCGACGGCGGCCGCAACCAGATCTGACCGCCCCCGAACTGAGAGGACACCCCGTCATGCAGCTGGGATCGACCGGTATCTGGAGCATCGAGTTGCGCATGGCCGATCCGTCCGAGATCGCCGACACCGCCGCCGAACTCGACGACCTCGGCTGGGGCGCCCTGTGGTTCCCCGGCCTGGGCGGCGGCGACATCCTCGCCGATTCCGAGCGACTGCTGCGCGCCACCCGCCGCCTCGCCGTCGCGATCGGTGTCGCCAGCATCTGGCGACACCCGGCCGGCGAGATCGCCGTCGGACACGCACGCCTGCAGGAGACGTACGGGCGCAGGCACGTGCTCGGCCTGGGCGTCAGTGACCCCGCCGCCGCGCACGCCGCCGGCCATCCCTACCGGCCCCGGGCCGACATGGGCCGTTACCTCGACGACCTCGACCGGGCCCCGGCGCCGGTGCCGCCGGCGGAACGGCTCATGGCGGCGCTCGGGCCCCGGATGACCGAACTCGCCGGGCAGCGGACCGCCGGCGTCCACCCGTTCATGGTCACCCCGGACTACACCGCCGCCGCCCGCAAGCAGCTGGGTGACGGCCCGGTGATCGCGCCCTACCAGGCCGTGGTGCTGGAACGTGACCCGGCGAAGGCCCGTGCCGCGGCCCGCGACTTCCTCGGCGTGTTCCTCGGCATGGACCACTATGCGCGAAGCCTGCTCCGCCAGGGTTTCACCGAGCGGGACCTCGCCGCCGGGGGCAGCGACCGGCTGATCGACGGCGTGGTGGCCTGGGGCGACGTCGACGACATCGGTGCCCGCCTGCGCGCCCACCATCAGGCCGGAGCCGACCACGTCTGCCTCCACGTCGTGGGCGCCGGTCCGGGCATGCCGCTGCCGCAGTGGCGGGAGCTGGCCGCGCTCACCGCCTGACGGGGCGGCAGGCCGGTGATCGATCAGGGCGACGTCGTCCGGCCGGCCTGCACCGGCTTCGCGACCGCCCACCCCGCCGGCCAGCTGGTCGGCACGCTGTGACGGCGGCCCGCGGCCTCATCGCGCCGCGTCGGTGCTGACCGAAAGTCTTTCCCAGCGGGCGATCTCGGCCAGCTTCTCCTCGTCGGCGGCGCGGATCGTCAGGACCGCGTCGCTGCCGAGGGGGAGGCGCAGCGGCGGCGACGCCATGTCGGCGAGCCGCAGGATGACCTGAGCGGCCTTCGCGGGGTCTCCCCAAGGCGAAACTCCGCCGTGCAGAATGGCGAGGAGGCGCCCGACGGCCGGACGGTAGGGCGGTGTGGGTTCGTGGACGGCCATGGAGGAGCCGGCCCAGTCGGTGCGGAACTCCCCGGGTTCGACGAGCGTGACCTTGACTCCGAACGATGCCGTCTCGGCGGCGAGCACCTCGGAGAAGCCTTCGACGCCGTGCTTGGCTGCGGTGTGGGCGGCCAGGCCGCCGCCGGTCGCCCGGCGGCTGCCGACGGCCGAGAACTGGATGAAGCGGCCGTGTCCCTGGGCCCGGAACAGCGGGATGGCGGCCCGGCTCACGTTTACCACGCCGAACAGGTTGGTTTCGATCTGCGCGCGGAAGGCCGCCGACGGGGTGTCCTCGATGGATCCGGCTTCGGCGTAGCCGGCGTTGTTCACGACGACGTCGATCCGTCCGAACGCGCGCGCGCCGGCGGCCACGGCACTGATCGCGGCGTCCTCGTCCCGGACGTCGAGGGAGACGGCGATCGCTCGCCCGGGATGGGCGTCGACGAGGTCGTCCACGGCCTGGGTGGCGCGGGCGGTCGCGATCACGCGGTCACCCTGCTCCAGGGCCGCGGTGGCGATCGCCCGGCCGAATCCGCGTGATGACCCCGTGATCAGCCAGACCTTGGTCACCGCGTCACCCCGTCGCCCCGTCACCGCGTCGCCCCGTCACCGCGTCGCCGTGGAGAAGACGGTGACCGTCAGGCCAGGACACGGCTGACGAGGTCCTTCTGCTCGGCGGCGTGCCGCGTGCTGGAACCGGTCGCCGGAGCGGCCGACGCGGGCCGGGAGACCAGCCGCAGCGGCCGGGGCAGGGCGGGCGCGAGCTCGGAGAGCAGGAAGGTCCACGCCCCCTGGTTGCGGGGCTCCTCCTGGGCCCAGACGAGCTCGGCGTCCGGATAGGCCGCGAGACGCCGGTTGAGCTCGTCGACCGGCAGCGGATAGAGCTGTTCGAGGCGCAGGATCGCGACGCCGGGGTCGGGCTGCCGGGCCAGCCGCGCCATGAGGTCGTAGTAGAGCTTGCCGGAGACCAGCACCACCCGCCGCACCGCGCCGGCGCCGGCCGGGCGGCCGTCGAGGACCGGCTCGAATCTGCCGCCGGTGAACTCGTCCCGGCCGCTGGTGGCGGCGCGCATCCGCAGCATCGATTTCGGCGTCGCCACGACCAGCGGGCGCCGAGGCCGGGCCAGCGCCTGCCGGCGCAGCAGATGGAAGTACGAGGCGGGGGTCGACGGTTGGGCGACGATCAGGTTGTCCTCGGCGCAGAGCTGGAGGAAGCGCTCGATCCGCGCGGACGAGTGATCGGGCCCCTGCCCCTCGTAGCCGTGGGGGAGGAGGAGCACGACGCCCGAGCGCTGGGCCCATTTCTGCTCGGCGCTCGACAGGAACTCGTCGATCACGATCTGCGCGCCGTTGACGAAGTCGCCGAACTGCGCCTCCCAGAGCACGAGCGCGTCCTCGCGTTCGACCGAGTACCCGTACTCGAAGGCCAGCGCGGCGTACTCGCTGAGCAACGAGTCGTAGGCCGAGAAACTCGCCTGGCCGGGGGTGAGATGGTCCAGCGGCGACCACTGGAGGCCGGTGGCGCGGTCGTGGAGCACGGCGTGGCGCTGGGCGAAGGTGCCGCGCCGGGTGTCCTGCCCGGCCAGGCGGACCGGCGTGCCCTCGGCCAGCAGCGAGCCGAACGCGAGAACCTCGGCGAAGGCCCAGTCGACCGAGCCCGTACGGCTCATCTCGCGCCGCTTCTCGAGCAGTGACCTCAACTTCGGATGAACCGTGAAGCCGGGAGGCTCGTTCACCGACGCGTCGCCGATCAACTCGATCAGCGTGGCCGGGACCCCGGTCGTCTCGGGTTCCTTCGCCTTCTCCGGCGAGGCGGCCGGGGCGGGGTCGAGTTCGGCCGCCCTGGTCTGGGCGAAAGCGAGTTCGAGCCGGTCGTGGAAGTCGCGGTCGGACGCCTCGGACTCGGGCGCGCCGATGTCGCCCCGGTCGACCAGCGACGCGGCGTACAGCGCGCGCACCGAGGGCCGGCCCGCGATGAGGTCGTACATCCGGGGCTGGGTCATCGACGGCTCGTCGGCCTCGTTGTGGCCGCGCCGGCGATAGCAGATCAGGTCGATGACGACGTCGCGGTGGAACCGTTGCCGGTAGGCGAAGACCAGCTCGGCGACGCGGACGACCGCCTCCGGGTCCTCGCCGTTGACGTGGAAAACGGGCGCCTGCACCGTCTTCGCCACGTCGGTGGAGTAGGCCGAGCTGCGGCCGGCGTCGGGCGACGTGGTGAACCCGACCTGGTTGTTGATGTTGATGCGGACGGTGCCGCCCGTGCGGTAGGCCGGCAGTTGCGACATCTGCAGCGTCTCCGCCACGACGCCCTGCCCGGCCAGCGCGGCATCGCCGTGGATCAGGACCGGGAGGACCCGGGCCGCGCGGTCCTGTTTGGCCCGCACGATTCCCTCCAGCACGCCGTCGACGGCCTCGAGATGCGAGGGGTTCGCGGCCAGCGACACGGTGACGCCGCGGTAGACGCCCTCGCTGCCGAGGTGATATTTGACGTCGCCCGAGCCGGTCGTCTCCTCGAACTCGCGGAACAGCTGCGCGTAGCTCATGCCGGCGATGTTGGTGAGCACGTTGAGCCGGCCGCGGTGCGCCATGCCGATCGCCACCTCGTCGAGGCCGGCCCGCACCGACTGCCTCATGACCGTGTCGAGCAGCGGGATGAGTGCCTCGGCGCCCTCCAGGCTGAAGCGGGTCTGCCCGACGTACTTGGTCTGCAGGAACGTCTCGAACACCTCGGCCTCGACGAGCTTGCCGAGAATCCGCAGCTGTTCCGGCTTCGCCGGTTTGGCGTACGGCCGCTCGACCTGTGCCTGGATCCAGCCGCGCTCGACCGGGTCGGCGATGTGCATGTACTCGACGCCGACCGTCCGGCAATACGACTCGTGCAGCACCGCGAGCGTCTCGCGCAGCGGGGCCGGGCGGCCGCCGCCGATCGCGAACTCGCGGTCGAGGTCCCAGAGGCTCAGGCCATGGCGTCCCAGTTCGAGGTCGGGATGGGACCGTTGACGGTGATCCAGCGGATTGACATCCGCTATCAGATGGCCGCGTACGCGGTACGCGTTGACCAGCGCCTCGACCCGCTCCGCGCCGCCCGCGCCGGCATCGGCACTCCAGCGCAGGGGCTCATAGGGGATGCGCAGCGCGGCGAAGATGTCGTCGTAGAAGCCGTGGCCGCCGGTCAGGCGCTCGTCGATCAGCCGCAGGAACTCGCCGGACCCGGCCCCCTGAATGACCCGGTGATCGTAGGTGCTGGTCAGCGTCAGGGTCTGGCCGATGCCGAGGCGCGCGAGCGTCTCGGGCGAGGCGCCCCGGAACTCCGCCGGAAGCTCCAGCGCCCCGACGCCGATGACCGAACCCTGTCCGGGCATGAGCCGGGGAACGGAGTGCCGCGTCCCGATCCCGCCCGGATTGGTCAGTGAGATGGTGACCCGCTCGAAGTCGCCGGCCGTGAGCCGGCCCGACCGGGCGCGGGCGACCAGCGCGTCGTAGGCGGCGACGAACTCGTCGAAGGTCATGGCGTCAGCGTGTTGCACGCCCGGCACGACGAGGACCCGGCCGCCGCCGGGCCGCGGGACGTCGACGGCGATGCCGAGGGTGATCCGCGCGGGGGTGACGGCCGAGGGGCGCCCGTCGACCTCGCTGTAGTACACGTTCTGGCCCGGAAGGTCGGTGAGCGACCGCACGACCGCCCAGGCGATGAGGTGGGTGAACGAGACCTTCCCGCCCCGCGTACGCCGCAGATGGTCGTTGACCGCCCGCCGGTTCTCGATCATCAGCTTGGCCGGCACCGTCCGTACGCTCGTCGCGGTCGGCACCGAAAGGCTGGCGTCCATGTTGCGGGCCAGGCTCTTCGCCATGCCTTTCAACGGTGTCGCGGCGTCCGCTTCGTTTTCGGTCGTGGTTGTGGACACGGGAGGTCGCACTCTTCTTTCTGATTTTCCGCGCAGGGTTAAAGGCGCTCGATCGTCGCGTCGATGGTGCGCCGCACGCGGCGCTGATCGGTGCGGGCCTTCAGCAGCAGGCTGGTGCCGATGACCGTCGTGAGCAGCGCGCTCGCCTGCGCGCCGGCATCGATCGCCCCGGCGAGTTCGCCGTCACGTTGTCCGCGCTGAATCGCGGCGCGGAAGGCGTCCTCGATGCCGGCGAACAGCCCGGCGCTGATGTCGGTGACCGTGTGGTCGGTGCTTCCCAGTTCGGCCGAGGCGTTGACGAGCAGGCACCCCCGGTCGTGTTCGCCATAGCCCGTCAGAGCGACCACCGCTTCCCGCAGCTGCCGGCGGACCGGTGCGGGGCGGGAGAAGTTGTCGGCGAGAAACGCCGTGCGCCAGGTGCTGTATCGCGCCAGCGACCGGACGAAGAGGCTGTGCTTGCTGCCGAAGGTGTTGTAGAGGCTGCCCTTGCCGATGCCGAGCTCCGCCGTCAGCGCCTGCGGCGTCGTCGCGGCGTATCCGTTGCGCCAGAAGACCTGCATCGCGCTCTCGACCGCGGCGTCCGCGTCGAATTGCATGGGCCTGCCCATGCCGATGAGCCTAGAACGTTCTGTACCCCGGGGTCAAATACTTTGCGTCACAGGTGCGGCGGGCGTACGAATCCGCCGTGGTGCCGCTCGAGCAGCTCGGCGAAGCGAATCGGGGTGAGGTCCTCGAACATCGGTCCGATGATCTGGACGCCGATCGGCAGGCCGTCGCCGGTCCGCGCGAGCGGCGCGACGGTGGCGGGCAGCCCGGGGGCGCTGGCGATGCCGGCCCAGACCAGCTGGTCGGCGTAGGCGTGATCGGTGCCGTCGATGGCGATCGTGCGCGTCCACTGGTCGGCGCTGTGGTCGTGGGCGAACGCCGCGGTCGGGGAGGGCGGGCAGAGGACGACGTCGAACTCGCCGAAGAGCCGGGCCCACGCGGCCCGATGGCGGGCCCGGATCGCGTCCGCCTCGATCCAGTCGCGATAGCTCAGGACGGCACCGCGGGCCCGCTCGGCGGCCAGGCCGGGATCGCCGGGATCGACGGCGGCCGCGGCGAGGCGTGCCTGCTCGTACGCCGGCGGCGGGTAGGAGGCGGCGACGGAGGCCAGCAGCAGCCGCATGTAGACGCGGGCCGCCTCGACCGGGTCGGGGAGCAGGTCGCTGTGGCGGCTCACCGGGACGCCGGCCGACGCCAGCTCGCCGGCCAGCGCGTCGAGCGCCGTTCGCACCTCGGCCGAGGTCGGGATCAGCGGGTGGTCGTCCAGCATCAGGACCCGGAAACCGGCGAGGTCGTCGTGCCGCGGGGGCTTGAGGGCGGTCCGGTGGGCGATGCCGAGGCCGGTCTCGTCGGGAGCCGACAGGATCTCGAACAGCCGGGCGAGATCGGTCGCGCCGCGGGCCATCGGCCCGATGACGCTGAGGTCGCGACTGTATTCCAGCGGCGCGTTCGGCGGCGCGACGTGCCCGCGCGAGGGCAGCAGGCCGAACGAGGACTTGTGGGCGTAGACGCCGGTGAAGTGCGCGGGCACCCGGAGGGACCCGGCGATGTCGGAACCCAGGGAGGCGGCGCCGAACCCGGCCGCCAGGGCGGCGGCCGAGCCGCCGGAGGAGCCCCCGGGCGTACGGCCGGGGTCCCACGGGTTGTTGGTGGTCCCGTAGATCGGGTTGTAGGTCTGCAGATCGCCGAGCGCGACCGGCACGTTGGTCTTGCCCAGGAGCACCGCGCCGGCCGCCTTGAGCCGGGCCACCGCGACGGCGTCCTCGGCCGGCACGAAGCGGGCGAACGGCGGGATGCCCCACGTGGTCGGCAGGCCGGCGACGTTGAACGACTCCTTGACCGTGATCGGCACGCCCAGCAGCGGACCGTGCTGACCCCGGTCCCGGGCGGCGTCGGCCGCCTTGGCCGCCTGCCGTGCGCGGTCGAAGTCGCGCACGACGACCGCGTTGACCTCCGGATCGAGGCGCTCGATCCGCCCGATCGCGGCCTCGGTGAGCTCGACCGCCGAGACCTCGCCACGTTCGAGGAGTGACGCCAGTTCCCCCACGGTGCGATAGGCGTGGTCGTCGCTGCTCATGGCCGCTCCCGCTGACTTGATGATCCGGTAGTCAGAAGCTAGCATCTGACTACCCGTTCACATAGTCAGGCGGTATTGGATGCCGGTCACTTTCGAGGGCGCTCTGGCCGATCGCAGCACCTGGCGGGTCGACAACTGCTCGATCGGCCTGGCGATGGACGTGATCGGCGCCCGCTCGACGATGCTGGTCCTGCGGGAGGCGCTCTACGGCACGACCCGCTTCGACGACTTCGTGCGCCGCATCCACAGCACCGACGCCGTCGTCGCCCAGCGGCTGAGGCAGCTCACCGAGCTCGGCGCGCTGGCGAAGAAGCCGTACCGGGAGGCCGGCCGCCGGACCCGCTACGACTACACCCTGACCGAGATGGGCCGCGAGCTGCTGCCCGTGGTCTTCGCGCTGATGCAGTGGGGCAGCCGTCACCTGCAGCCGGGCGGCGAGGGCCCGCTGTCCCTGGTCGAGCGCGGCACCGGCGTCCCGGTCGTCATCGAGGCCCGCACCGAGGACGGCCGGGCCCTCGAGCTCGACGACCTGGCGCTCGTCGCGAATTTCCCGGCCGGCACCGGCTGAACACGCTTTCCTGAGCGACGGGCTGCCGGGTTCGCAGTCGATGGCCCCCTTCCCGGCAGCCCGTACCCCGGCCCGGCACGCCGGAAACGAGCGGGCGGATCTAACAAATAGCTCACACCGGCCCCCGAAACTGGCTGGCATGCGAAACGCGAAGGTCAAGAACATCGCTGTCGCGGCCCTGCTGCTGTCGCTCGCCGCCTGTGGCGGCCACGCCGACGCGCCGGAACCCCAAGTTGCGGCGATCCCCGGGGCGACCGCGCCGGCGAGTGCCGGGACGGCCGGTTCGACCACCGAGGTCGACCGCCAGCTTCCTCTCGGCGCGACCAAGGAGGAGATCAACCGCGCCTACGACGCCTACTACGCCTGCTGGACGCAGCACGGCGTGCCGTCGGATCCGGCGCCGGACGGCAACGGCGGCCCACTGCTCAGCTACAAGAAGAACCAGAAGAAGTATCAGGCGGCCGTGGACGCGTGCGCCGACAAGGAACCCCTGGACGCGCCGGAGCTCGACCCCCACCAGAACCCGAACTTCGCCGACGACCTCCGCAAGGAGTTGCAGTGCGACCGCGGTCATGGTCTGTCGGTGGAGATCCGGCAAGCCGGAACCGACGACGCCGGCATCTGGGTCGCGCCGGAGACCAAGGCCAACCTCGCCAAGGCGAACAGCGACGCGGGGATGGAGATCCAGCGCCAGTGCGAGATCTCGGCGTTCACGGCGAAGTAGCGGACCGTGCGGACGAGATCCCTCATCACCATCCTCTCCGGCGTGCTGGCGCTGGGCGCGGTGGGCTACGCCGTGCACGCCCGGGCCGGCCATGACTCCCCGCCCACCCGGCCGGCCGCCGCTGCCGTGGCCACGGCCGCGGTGGTCCGCACCGACCTCGCCGACTACTGGACCGAAAGCGGCACGGTCGGCTACCGCAAACAGCGCACCCTGCGCGGCGTCGAGCCCGGAGTGCTGACCTGGCTGCCGCGGTCGGGCAGCACGATCTCCCGCGGCGGCACCCTGTACCGGGTCGGCGACCGCCCGGTGACCCTCTTCTACGGGTCGTCGCCGATGTTCCGCGACATCGACGCGGTGGGCACGGTCGGCCGCGACGTCAAGGTTCTGGCCGACAACCTGCGCGCGCTCGGCTATCGGATCGGGGACCAGCCGGCGCCGGGAACCCGGGTAACCGTCCAAAAAGGATCTCAGGACCAAACCACCGGGAAGGCCGCGCCGGGCGCGGTGCGGGCTTCCTCCGGTACGCCGTCCGAGCCGATCGTCGTGACCGGGCCGGACGCGGTCTTCACCCGATCGCTCAAGGACGCCGTGAAACGCTGGCAGGAGGCCACCGGGATCCGGCCGGCGACCGGAACCGTGGCACTCGGCGACATCCTGGTGCTGCCCGGCGCGGTGCGGGTCGGCGTCGCCTCGGCGCAGCTCGGCGACGATGCCACCGGCAACCTGATGGCGATCAGCGATCAGGCCAAGGCGGTCTCGGTCGAGCTCGACGCGAGCCGGGCCGACGACCTCCGGGTCGGGCAGAAGGTGCGGATCACGCTGCCCGACAGCTCGACCACCGGCGGCACCGTCAGCTCGGTCAGCGGCAACGTCCAGTCCGACCGGTCGGACGGGGCCGACCCGGCTTCGGACGGCCCGAAGGTGCAGGTCGTCATCGCGGTCGACAAGGCGTCGGCGATCCGGAACATCAGCTCGGCCGACGTCGACGTCCGGTTCACTGGCACCACCGAGCGCAACGTCCTCGCCGTCCCGGTCGGCGCGCTGCTCGCGCTCAGCGGAGGCGGCTACGGCGTACAGATCTCCGGCGGCCCGCTCACCGCGGTGAAGGTGGGCCTGTTCGCCGACGGCATGGTGCAGATCACCGGCACCGGCATCACCGCCGGCACCCGGGTGGTGACGACCTCGTGACCGCGGTGGTGGAGATCCGGAACGCCGGCCGGCGGTACGGCGAGGACGTGACGGCGCTGCGGGACGTCTCGCTGCGGATCGACGAGGGTGAGTTCGTCGCGATCCTCGGGCCGTCCGGCTCGGGAAAGTCCACATTGCTCAACATCATGGGCACGCTGGACCGGCCGACCGAGGGCCAGGTGCTGATCGGCGGGCGCGACGTCACCACGATGTCCGACCGTCAGGTGTCGAGCCTGCGCGGGCGCTGGCTGGGCTTCGTGTTCCAGCAGTTCCACCTCACCGACGGGCTCACCGCGACCGAGAACGTCGCGACCGGCCTGCTCTACGCCGGCGTGCACCGCCGCCATCGCCGGGAACTGGCACTGGCCGCGCTGGCGCGGGTCGGCCTGGCTCACCGGGCCGGCCACCACCCGCAGCAGCTGTCCGGCGGCGAACGCCAGCGGGTGGCGATCGCCCGGGCGCTGGTCAATCAGCCCGCGCTGGTGCTGGCCGACGAGCCGACGGGCGCGCTCGACGTGGCCACCGGCTCGGCCGTGCTCGACCTGCTGGCCGAGCTGAACCGGGACGGCACCACGCTCGCGCTGATCACCCACGACCACGACGTGGCCGGCCGGGTGCCCCGGCGGATCGGCATCCTGGACGGGCGGCTGGTGTCCG
>NZ_JBFBAD010000178.1:0-17996 GCF_040682075.1 Actinoplanes sp. NPDC051411
GCCGAGCCGGGCCGCCCTGTTGTAAAGCCGGCCGGGCTTGCCCTTCGCGAGAGCGCTCGGGCAACGCCGGCCGGATCTCACCCGACCATGCTGCTACGTACGGCCGAGCTGGCTTCTAGCTCCGCGAGCTAACAAGTCCTCCTGGCCGACCGATGCGAAGATCAATCACTCTTCACGGGACAGAACCGAGTTCGGGCCCCACTTGAGCGCGGGTATGGTTCCCGTCTGTCTGTGCTGAGGTCTCGTGGGCGCGCATTTGGGACCCAGGTCTGAAGGCGACGAGCTACGAGTCGGACCGCACAGCAGGAAGTGGGCCAGCGATCTGCTCGAAACGGGTTCGCACTACCGCGGCGACTCTGCGGAGAAACGCTGCAGACTCGCGGTCGGCATCCTCGCCGAGACTGTCGTCGACGGTCGCCCACCGTTCAAGAGCAGACACCACCAGTCCCCATTGCCTGGCACCCAGACGCATCTCCTGCGTCTGGCCCGGCGTCGGCCAAGATCGAAACCCAGCCGAGGTCTTGGGCCAGTCCGGCAGCTGATCCCAACCCGCTTGCCGGATGCTCTCCGCAAGCTCTGTCAGCTCAACCCAGAACGGATTCAACTGATCCGGAGTCTCGCTCTCCCAGCATTTCTCACGCAAGTCCTGGATCTCGTTGTCCATGACCGCGTCGATCCGCAGCCAGTCCCCGACCTCAACAACAACCGGAACTTCACCACCACGATCGAGATAACCCACGCTCCTGATGATCACGACCCGACAAGCCGATCGCATCAGATTGGCCCGATCAGCCCCCGCAAGGTCGACGCCCTCTTCAGCGCGGGGCATAAGCACAGGGAGGCTCCGGTAACACGTACGGCGACGACCGGGGTGGCCCCCGACGGGCCACCCCGGATTTCCCTGGCCGCTCTTCAGCCTGCCCGAGCCAGGACCGGGAGATTCTCAGCCGCAGTTGATCCCGGACAGGACCCGGTCGGTCTGGATGCCGACCAATCCAGCGACATCGACGCAGCGGTGAGACATGTCGACGCCGGCCGGCGTGTACACCGGTCCCGCGTAGTACCTGTAGTTTCCCTCGTCGCAGCCGACGCTCGGGCACGAAGGCCAACTCGATCCCGACGGCCGGATCCGCGCCAGCGTGTCCAGAACCTGACCGTACGCACTGCCGGCGTGGTTGGTGACGAGACAATTGCGCTTCGCAGTGGACGAGTAATAGACGTCCAGGTACATGTTGAGCTCGCCGGTCGCCTGGCTGTGTTCGCCGTAGTGGGTGACCAGCGAGTAGGACGATCCGCACGGTCCACCGGCCAGGGCCGCGACCATGCCGGTGCGGGTCGTCGAGGCGGCCTGAGCGGACGCCGGGCCGGCGAGTCCCATCAGGAGGGCGGCTATCGCCCCGACCAACGCCAGAGATCGCAGAGCAGGTGTGTTTCGCACTGTTTTCCTCCGTGGTGTCTTCCATCAGCGAATACGGCTGCTTTGCACCCTCCCGGGCACGGCAGACCTTCTCGACTGAACACCACCGTTTGGACCGGCCGGCGTATACCGACCGAATCCGACCGCGGTCGCACGTCCACCGCCGTTAATCTGGGACGCGCCCGGGACATCAGTCCCGATCAGGAGGTGAGACATGCCGTCAGGGCTCCGGCGGGAGCCGGCCGATCGGCCGGTCGACACCTTCGCGGCTCCGCCCGACCCCGGACAGGCCCTCACCCTCGACGACATCGTCGAACGGCTGCGGCTGTTGAAGGTCTGGGCCGGCGACCCGTCGTACGAGACCATCAAGGACCGCATCAACGCCGCGTGGTCCGCGGCCGGGCGACCGACCGGCGAGCTGGCTGGCAAGACCACCGTGGTGGACAGCTTCCGGTACGGCCGGCGGCGGCTGAACCCCGACCTGGTGATCGCGATGGTGGAGGCCCTGCACCCCGATGTCGGGTACGTGACGCAGTGGCGCCAGGCGATGCGTGTGATCGGCGGAGAGACGACGGCGGCGGCGCACGTCCGGGTCCAGGACGAACTGCCCCAGGACCTGGCCGAGTTCTCCGGCCGCACCGTCGAACTGGACCGCCTGCGCAGCGCACTGCTAGGTGGTCAGCACGACGGCGGCGCGGTGGTGATCTCGGCGATCGAGGGCATGGCCGGGGTCGGCAAGACCCAGCTCGCCGTCCACGCCGGGCACCTGCTCGCCCGGGAGAGACCCTTCGAGCACGTCCTGTTCGTGAACCTGCGAGGGTTCCACCCCGACCCGGCCCAGCCGCCGGCCGATCCCGCCGCCGTCCTGGACAGCTTCCTGCGCCTGCTCGGCGTACCCGGTCACAAGGTCCCGCGCGATCTGCCCACCCGCGCCGCCGCATTCCGCGGTCGCGTCGCCGGCACGCGCACGCTGGTAATCCTGGACAACGCCACCGACGAGGACCAGGTCCGCCCACTGCTCGCGGACACTCCCGGCTGCATCACGCTGCTGACCAGCCGGCGAAGCCTCACCGCCCTGGCCCCCGCAACCCAGCTGACCTTGGACGGGTTCACGGCGGAGGAGGCCGTGGTGTTCCTCACCCAGGCCACGTCCGGGACCCCCGTCGGCAAAGATCCACAGGCCGCGGCCCGGATCGCCCGGTGCTGTGGCTACCTGCCGCTGTCCCTGGGACTGGTCATCGGACACATCCGCGGCAAGCCCGGCTGGACCCTCACGGATCACGCCGACCGGCTCGACGAACGCCGTCGGGATCGCCGCTTGGACACCGGTGTGGAACTCGCCCTCCACCTGTCCTACCAACGCCTGTCCGCCGATCGGCGACGGCTGCTCCGGCTGGCCGCGCTGCATCCCGGCCAGGACTTCGATGCGTACGGCGCCGCAGCCCTGTGCGATCTCGACCTGCGCACCACACAGACGCACCTGCGCGATCTGCGCCGCGACCACCTGTTGCAGGAGGCGAGCCCCGGCCGGTACACCCTGCACGACCTCGTCCGCGCCTTCGCCACCAACCTGGCCGGCGACGAAGACCCGCCGGCCGAACGGCACGCGGCGCTGACCCGCCTGTTCGACTACTACCTGGCCGCGACCGCCGCCGCGATGGACACCCTGCACCCCGCCGAGGCGCATCGGCGCCCGCGGATCGCGGCGCCGGCCACCCCGACTCCGGTGCTGACGGAGGCGGGCACGGCCCGTGACTGGCTGGACGTCGAGCGCGCCACCCTGGTCGCGACCGCTGGACACACCGCCACCCACGGCTGGCCGAGCCACACCACCCGGCTGTCCACCATTCTCTTTCGCTACCTCAACGGCGGATACAACAACGACGCCCTGACCATCCACGGTCACGCCTACCGGGCCGCCCGCACCACCGACGACGCCAAGGGGCAGGCACACGCGTTGACCAACCTCGGCGCCGCGTACGTCCAGATCGGCCAGTTCGCTCAGGCCGTCGACCACTTCGAGCGCGCCGTGGACCTGCACAAGCTGACCGAGGACCGCACCGGCCAGGCCCGCGTCCTGACCAACCTGGGCATTGTCGAAGCGCGGCTGGGCCACTACCGGCGGGCCGCCGACCGGCACGGGCAGGCGCTGACGCGCTACCGGCAGGCCGGTGACCGTACCGGTGAGGCCCGGGCGTTGGGCAACCTCGGCTTCGTCGCGGCGCGGCTGGGCGACCACCAGTCGGCCGCCGAGAGCTACCGCCAAGCCCTCGCCTTGTGCCGGCAGACCGGCGACCACCTCGGGGAGGCCTCGATGCTAGGCAACCTGGGCGACGTCGAGGTGCGGATCGGCCACTACGCCCTGGCGGCTGAACACATCCGACAGGCAATGACCCTGTACCGGCAGCACGGCGACCGCGACGGTGAAGCGTGGACGCTGGACAGCCTGGGCATCCTGCACACCCATCTCGGCCAAACCACGCAAGCCGTCGAGCACCACCAACAGGCGCTGTCCATCTTCCGCACGGCCGGCGCACGCGACGGCGAAGCCTATGCGCTCAACGGGTTGGGAGAGGCAACCCAGGGCGCCGGCCAGCCCACCCACGCCGTCACCCACCACGCTGCCGCGCTCGGCGTCGCCGCCGACATCGGCGCACTCGACCAGCAGGCCCGCGCCCACGCCGGGCTCGGCCGCGCCCACCACACTCTCGGCGACCTCGACCAGGCCCGCCAGCACTATCACCATGCGCTGGCTCGCTACCTCGACCTGGGCATGCCACAGGCCGAACAGATCCGGGCTCTGGCGCAAACTGTGTGATTGATCTTGGGCGATGAGTCGTTGTCCGGCTGTGTGGTGCCGTCGAGCAGCTTCTTCCTCATCTGGTCGACATCGGTACCGTGCCGCCCTCGGTGCCGGCACCGATCCGACCCTGATGCAGCAATAGATCACCCAGGTCCAGGCGGAGAAGGCCACTGCCGCGGCCGACCTGCGCCAGATCACGGGACGCCGCACCATGACCGTCGACGAGATCAGCACCCTGGTCGGCGCCATGTCCGGCAAAGCCACGATCTTGCGACAAGCGACCCAGCCGATGTCTACCAGCAACTCGGAATCCGGCTCACATACAAGCCGGGCCTCCGCCTGATTCAAGCGGAGGCCTCACCAAGCGGATCATGTACTAAAAGTGTGTCCGGAGCTCGACACGAGAGGTAATCACACCGTGGTCGCAAGTCGCGGGCTCGCCTGCGGGTGAGTCGTCAGATGCGAGCTTGGACCAAGGGGTCGCAGGTTCAAATCCTGTCAGCCCGACAGCGATGGGGTCTCCGCAGGTCGGAGGCCTTTTTCGTGATCTTGGACGTTCTGCTGGGTCAAGCACGCCGCTTATAGATCCCTTGACTCGGCAGGTGACGACCGATGCCCCTCCTCAACCTCGACATGCCGACGGTGGCTCTTGCGGTGCAGGGTGACAGGAGTTCCGGTTTGTTGGCTCTACGCGCGCGTGCGCGCGGACATGGTGCGCGCGGGTTGGCGATGAACCGGGAAAGTCGGTTTCTGCTGTCACCTGTCACCCTTTGCCTGGGTGGCCTTACCGGAAATCCACTCGGATTGGACGTTAGTCTCACTTAGCTGGTAGCGGCGCGTGACAGCGCCGCCGGCCGACGGCCGAGTCTGCCCAGGGGCATGATGGGGCGATGACCTATCCACCTCCGCTGTATCACGGGGACGAGGGCGAGATCAGCGCCGGCTACCGGCCGGACGGCACAGCGCCGGAACTTGTCTACCCGAATGGCACCCGCGTGCACTACCTGTCCACCGGCGGTTCGACCGGCGGGCTGTTCGGTCTCTACCGGTGGGAGTGCGGGCCCGACGTGACCGGGCCCGACCCCCACTTTCACCGTTCCCTGACCGAGTCGTTCTACATTCTGTCCGGAACTATGCGGATCTACGACGGTCGCCGCTGGATCGACGCCGAGCCCGGAGACTACGTGCATGTCCCGGCCGGCGGAATCCACGGGTTCAAGAACGAATCCGGGCAGCCGGCCTCGATGCTGTTGCACTTCTCGCCGGGTGCGCCGCGCGAAGGCTACTTCGAGGGCCTCGTCGGAGTGGCGCAGATGACCGAGGAGGAACGCGCCGCGTTCTACCTGGAGCACGACAACATCTGGCTTCCCTGACGCGGCGAATCGTCGCTTCTGTCGAGTTAGACGATGGTGAGGACATCCTCCAGCGGGCGACGCAACGACCGGGCGGTCGGCGGACCGGCGACGGAGATCCGGAAGAGAAACGCCTCGGCGTGGTCGGGGCGAGTCCGGAACAGGCGCGTGAAGCGCGGGCGGAGCCCGGCCAGTTCGGTGCGGGAGCGTTCGGCCAGGCAGTCGCCGGTTCCGCGGTCCAGGCGGGCGAACAGGTAGGGAAGCACGGTGACCGGCTGGATCGCCAGGCCCAAGGCCGTCGCCGTAAGCCAGGTGCGCTGGACAGCTCGCCCGGCCGCGAAGTAGGCGTTTCGGTCCGTGCCGGGAACCGAGACAAGGCCGACGGCCGACGACGAGGTGATGAGGCCACGACTGAGGTCTTCGAGGGCACGGCCGCCACCGAGGTGAGCAAGCGCCTCCATGACTCGCCATTGTCCGGCCAGGCGCAGGCCGGCGAGATCGGTGGCGTCCAGCTCGAGTGTGGCCACATCGAGGCCGTCAGGGCGTGCCCGGACCTCGTCCTCCGTCCACAACAGAGCGCCGGTCACGTCGGGGTGCGTGTCCGGATCGAGATGGGCGATCCGGTCGCCGGCGCCAACCAGTGCCCCGACCTCCGCGAGCTCCGGCCGAGTCCGCAAGAGTTGCAGCCGGCCTTCCCCGCACGCTTCGTGAAGCGCCGCCACGGCCTGCTCGGACAACGCGATGTCCGTGCCGCGCCGGCGGTTCGTGATCCGGTGCGGCACCTGAGCCAGCAGCGGGTCGGTCACGCCCGGCGCTCCGGAGGTGAGACGGACGGCGCACACCAGTCGTGGATCGCCCGGGTCGGGCCAGGTTGTCGCCTGCGCCACGAAGCCTAGGTGCCGGGCGGCCATGATGACGTTCTCGACCAGCGCGCCGAAGGCGAGCCACGTGCCGCCGAGCTCGAAATCGAGCACGGACAGGTCGCGGGACGGGTCGTGGCGGCACTCCAGTACGGAGTCCGCCTCGCGCCATCGCAGGAGCCACGGCTGGTTGTTGTGCCCCGAGGGGGCCAGAGTTCCCATCGTGGCGATCCATCGGATCGGGTCCGCCACCGCAGCCGGCAACTCTCCCGACGCCGATGGGGACGCGGCCACCGGTGCCACATTCGGCAGTACCGGCTGCGCGACCCGCAACGCGGCCCGCCCGTCCGCGACGATCTCCGGCAGGTCGACGTAGTAGCGGCCCGACTCGGTGTGTTCGCCCAGCACGATCCGGCGGGCGGTATCGGTGACGAGAGCCGCGCCGAGGGCGACTCCGGAGGCCAGTTGAGGCCAGCCGCTGATGGTGGTTCCGACCTCGATCAGCGACGCGGCCATCCGAGAGCTGACACCTTCCGCGTCCACGATGGAGAGAACGATCGGTACCTTCTCCTTGGCGGTCAGACCGTCGAGGTCCGCCGCCCGGGCCGCCCCGACCAGACCGTGCAGGATCGGGCGTTCCGGCTCCCGGTCGAAGCGTTCCACGTCGAGCAGGCCGCGGTCATTGGTCTCCATGATGACCGGAATGCGTAGCGCCCGGGCCCGCTCGCGGACGAGCACCTTCACTGACAGGTCATCGCACTCCTCGACCACGAGGTCGAGGCTGGCGAGGAAGTCATCGACGTCGGCTGCCCGCAGGCCGTCCCGGTAGAGTTCGATGTCCAGCCACGGATCAATCTCGTACAGCTGCCGGGCGGCCAGCACCGTCTTCTCGACACCGAGGTCGGCGACACCGCCACGCAGGCGGTTCAGATTGGACAGGCTCAGCCGGTCGAAATCCGCGAGCCGGAACGCACCACCTACGCCCTCGAGGGCAAGCGTGACCGCGGCCATGTTTCCGACCGAGAGACCGACAACACCGATCTTCGCGCCGGCGAGCCGCTGTTGCTCGTCAGGTGTGATCTTGTATTGGTTCCGGTCGGTGCGTAGTTCACGAAACTCGTCCCGGGGGAGCAGGTGGACCAGACACCGGCTCCACGGGTAGAACACCCACGTCCCGTAGTCCGCGGGAGCCTGACCTTGGAGATGCTGGGCAACCAGCCGATCCACGTCCGTCTCGGTCAGTCGTTTGCCCGCGTTGCGAGCGGTAATGAGCTCCCGCAACTGGTCGAGGAGCGTGTCGTGCACCTCGGCGGCCTCATCCACGCGCTGCGGAGCCCCGTCGAACAGTACGGGTCGCCAGTTCATGCCGCCTCCAGAGTCTGCTCCACAACGGACCTCACCTGTGCGACCGCATCCCGGGCCCGCGGGGAAACCTGATTCGGGTCGCCGGCGACGACACAGAGCGTGTCGGCCAACTCCGGCACGTAACGGCGGCCGTACTCCTCACGGACCTGCAGTCCCGCCGCGATTAGCAGGCGATGCTGATGCTGGCGAGTGCCGGGCGTACCCCACAGCAGCCTCCGTCCGATCGCCTGCCCCACGGCGACGAGGCCGAGGACCATGAGCTGGCCGACGCCACGACCACGCCATTCCGGCGCGACGACCAGCCGAGCCCCTTCCAGAACCGAGGATTCGTCGACGCCGTGTTCGTCCAGTAGACGGTCGCTCAGAATCCGGTTCCAGTTGCGGACCACACTCTCCGGCAGCGTCTCCAGTGGCGCACCGGCGATGCACGCGATGATCGGCTGCCCCGCCGCTTTGCGCAAGACCAGGTGGTAAGCCTCAGGGTCGGCCGGGTGCTGATCGATAAAACGGCCGTCGAGCGCCCGAAACGCCGGTCGCGCTCCACCGTCCCATATCATCTCCCCACGGAAACGCCGTATTTCATCGACCATCGACGATCCCGGCCGATGGGCCGCGAGGGCGAGACCCTCCAGTTGCCGGGCGACGTCCGTCGCCTGGGGCGGGTGCTCCGACCGAGTCCTTACCTTCATCCCGATTCCTTCCTCCGCAGCTTTCGCGCGGCTGGTCAACGGACTAACGGGCCCTCCGAGAGCCAGTTCAAACCGTCCGTGCGAGCGTGACTCAGATCATCTTTCAGCCGGCTCCGATCTGGACCGTGCGTAACGGGCCCACGGTGCAGTCGCGGACTTCGGTGCGAATCCGTTATCTCCGGAATTCGATCTACTTACTTCGAGCGGGTGTTGACAAGGCGACAACGGTTCCGACGACCGCATGCACCGCGGGCCACTGACCGAAAGCCGCCGCATACACCCGGCGAGCGGCATCGTCGTCCGGCTGGGCGTACAAACTGTAGGCGAGCTCCCGGAAGTCAGCGGCCAGGTCCGAACCACGCCGCAATGCCGTATACCGCCGGTCGATCGCGGCATCGACGAGTTGCTCGTGAAACGACGAGCTGTGCAGGGCCGAGACGACCGCGTTGAGCGCGGTGTCGTCGGCCTTGCCATCGGCGGGATCGGAAATGCCGAGCAGATCCGTGACAGCCGCGGTCGCCGCGCGCACCGTATCCATGGGAACTCCGTACAGTACTGCCTTCTCGATAGCGACCTTCTCGGGCAGGCGGATCACCACATCGCGTGCATTCACCACGGCCTTGAGCTCTGTTCCCGACTGATGGTGAGGCTTGTCGTGATCGATGAGGGCGATTACCCGGAACCCGAGATCGCGGCCGAGTTCGGCAACGTGCGGGATCACGGTGATGCCCCCGTCACCGCCGGTCGCGCACACGATGCGTACCCCGAACGCGGACACCGGCAGCGCCGCCGGGAGTCGGAGTCGGTCGACCGCCGCGTAGGCGGCGACGTCATGTGGCCCCTCAGCGATCGCCACCGTGTCCGACGTCAGCGCAGCCAGGAGCTGAGTGTGCAGCTGCCGATGCGCTTTGATGGCCTTTCGGTTGGTCGGCCGGACAAGTCGGTGATACGACCGGACGCGGTGGCCGCGGACCCGACGGTTGACTGACGGTACTCGTCGGCGAGCCGGCGGCTGGCTTGCAACAGCTCGCGGGCCGGCATGCTGACGTCACGGTCCGCGGTGGCCAGCGAGACCACGAGCTGGGGGGCATGGCGGGCGATCGGCACGAACACCAGATCGGGATCGACGAACAACCGCGGGACGGTCGCGATTCCGAGGCCGTGCCGTACGAAGTCGAGCAGCCCGCGGTTGTCGCCGATCTCGTAGCGGATGGTGCGCGTTGCCCCGGCGCGGACGAACGCCCGGTCGGTGGCGACGCGGGTGCCCCAAGCCGCCGACGCCTCCACGAACGGCTCGCCGGCAAGCTCGGTCAAGTCGACCTGGGTACGGCCCGCGAGCCGGTGGCTTGGGGGCACTACCAGGCCCATCGTCTCGGTGAGCAGCGGGGTGCAGTACAAGCCCGGTGGCGTCGTCGGGCGGCAGTGCGACGTAGGCCAGGTCCAGTCGGCCGCGTCGCAGCGCCTCGGCGTGTTCGGCGCTGGTGCCGGTTCGGACGAGGATTTCCATGCCCGGGTGATGAGTGACGAAGTGTGAGATCAGGCGGGTGGGCTGACGGCGAGGACACCGTCGTACAGCATGACGCCCAGCCGCAGCGTGCCGCGCAGGCCTCCGCGCAGCTGCTCGAGCACGTGCCGCGCCTCGGCCGCGGCGGCCAGCGTGCGCCGCGCCTCGGGCAGGAACAACCGTCCGGCATCGGTGAGTTCGACCTTGTGGGTGGTGCGCGCCACCAGTTCGGCACCCAGCTGCCGCTCGAGTTTGCGCAGCGTTGCCGAGATCGCGGACTGCACCACGTTATGCCGCTTGGCGGAACGGGTGATGCTCATCTCCTCCGCGACCGCGACGAACACCTCCAGCTGCCGCAACTCCACGCTCATCTCCCGTCGCGATAACCGCTAGCTCCAGTGTTCGTTTCCGTTGTGCATTACAGCCAGGTTGTGTGGACAGGTCAACCGGAACGACAGATTGGGGGGCGGGACCAAATGAGCGACCTCAAAGGCAAGACAGCACTGATCACCGGTGGTTCCCGGGGCATCGGCGCAGCGATCGTGCGGCGGCTGGCCGCGGACGGAGCTGCGGTCGCTACCAACTACACACCCGGGAGTAGCCTGTGACCAGGATTATGCGAGTAGTGGTCGCCGGAGGCGGCCTCGTCGGACTAACCGCCGGTATCGCGCTTCGGCAAGTGGGGTTCGACACCTTGGTCTGCGAACAGAATCCAGAGATCGACGCTATCGGCGCCTCGATCGGGTTGTGGGACAACGCGCTCACGGTGTTCGACAAGCTGGGTGTCGGCGCCGCAATCCGCGCGGCAGGCTGGCCGAGCGTGATCCAGCATCGGAACCCGGCGGGGCAGTTCATCGACGAGCACTCGAGCAAACTCGCCAGCATCGAAGCCACGATGATAAGGCGCTGGAAGCTCACCGAACTGCTCGCCGAAGAGCTCGGTCCTGACCATTTGCGTACCAGTGCACAGGTCACGGGTTACCAGGAGCGGGACCACGGCGTGGTCGTCGAATTCGCCGACGGCACCACTGAGCACGCCGACCTGCTCGTCGGCGCCGACGGAGTCTACTCGCGGGTTCGCGAGCGGCTTTCCCCCGGAGAGGTCGCGCAGGAGTACCTGAATCACCGGGTCTGGCGCGGGCTCGTACCGGCTAGCGCCGTCCCGGAGATCACTTCGGAATTCATGGTCGTCGGCCGCGAACGAACCCGAAGCACCGTCGTCCTCAGCGGGGAGGGCACGGTGTTCTGGGTCTTGGCCCAGTTCAACTCCCCGCCACTGCGCGGCTCGAGCAAAGAGGAAGCTCTCGCCCGGGTCCCACACCTCCACGATGGAGGATGGCCCTTCTACCTGCGGGAAGCCATTGAGGCGACGCCGGAGGACCGGGTGGTGCGCAACCGCATCATGTCTGTTCCCCGGCAATCGCGCTGGGTTTCCTCGCACGTCGCCCTCGCCGGTGACGCCGCGCACGCCTTGTCGCCACACATCGGATCGGGTGCCTCCCTTGGTGTCGAAGACGCCGCCGTCCTCGCCGACTTCCTGAGCAATAACGACATCCCGACGGCGTTGCGGGCCTATGAAGCCGACCGCGTCCAGCGGTACATCGAGATCTACCGCTGGACGGACCGGATCGCCGAAGCCGCCGGAGAGCCGGAAACCTACGTGAAGGAGTTTTGCAGCTACCACCGCTGGATGACGGCTGGCCGCTCGACCGGCTGAAGCGATTTACTGGGCTTTTTCATCCTGCGGTCGAGGCGCCGCCACCAGGATCGGCGCTGGCTGCGGATGCGGTCGGCGAGGTGGTTGAGGGTTCGGCTGGACAACGAGATCGTGGACGGTAGGACAGCAAGAGCGAGGCTCCGTTGGGGCATCGGGTTTGGTCGATTGCTGTCTTGGCTGGAGCCTCGTCCTCATCGATCTGCGACCGTTGCCTACGCGCGCTGACCTGCAAGATCAGGTTGGAAGGGCTCAGTCATCTCCGATCGCGATATCCGCTAGCTCTACTTTTCGTTTCCTCTTTGCGTCACAACGATGTTGTATTGAGCGGCCGGCCGAAATTGGCGTCATGGGAGCGAGCGAATGAACAACCTCAGGGCGAGACAGCGCTCTTGTATCGTGCGCTTCCAGTGGGGCCCGGTGAGTGCTGCGATTTGAGCCGCGGCACGCATTGCGGTCGGGCGCGGTGACAAACGGGCTGGCTGATCGTACCGAGCGGGACCCGGAGCGTGGCTTCAACGGGGTGTATACCGGCTCGTGGTTGGCGGCGATGTCCGCAGCCACCTCTCGGTTCACGGGCCCCTGGGCGGCACTGGCCGGCGCCATCGCGCGGACGCCTCTCCGCCGGACGGGCCTGGCGGCCGCGATCGCTGTGGTTGTCGCCTTCCTCACCAGTGACGAAGCCGCGCTCCGCTCGCCCGCAAACCAGAGCCGGGCGTGAGCCAAGAGGATTAGGCAATGTTTCGAGAGAAATGATCTACACCGGTCGCGCCGCGGGGTGTTCTCTGGTCAGCAGAGGTTCTGCCGGTCTTGCCAGACCTGAATTCATGTTCGGGTGACCGGGGGACGTGCTTGGTTCGGTCGAGTGGGGACCGCTGTAACCCGGGTGTCGCGTTGACGCGCCCATTGCCGTACAACCCGCGGTTGGTCATAGCAGCCCGAGGGCGTCTCCGTACGTCATTCCGGTGGTACTCGGGTAACGCCTTCTTACGGAAAGGATTCACCATGGAAATGAAATCGGAGCGCTATGCCCTGATTTCGGGCACTGCCGTTGGTTCGGGGCGTACGGGGAACGGTCGTGACGAGGCGACTGGGGCACGGCTTGCCGAAGGCGGCTATCCGGCGGTCCTGGTGCGTGGCGGGACGATCGTGAGCGTGGACGACGCCGTCGGCAACCTGGTCGGTGACGTTTTGATCGAGGGCGACGTCATTGTTGCCGTGGGTCCCGATCTGGCCGCGCGAGCGCCGGCCGGCACGGTCGTGGTTGATGCTGCCGACTGCATCGTGCTTCCCGGCCTGATCGACGCGCACGTGCACGCCTGGGAGGGCCAGCTGCGCGGTATGGCACCGGCGATCGACCTCACCACCTACATGGACCTGACCCACACGGGTTACGGCCCCTACTACACGCCCGATGACGTCTATCTCGGCACGCTCATCACCGCTCTGCTCGCGCTCGACGGCGGGGTTACCACGGTGATCGACAATTCCCACAACAGCCGGACGTTCGAGCACAGCGTCGCCGCGATCGACGGGTTGCGCGATGCCGGCATCCGCGGCGTCCACGCCAACGGCGTGCCGCCGTTCAGCGGCTTCGACACCCAGCAGTGGCTGCGGGACGCCGGCAAACTGAGGGCCACCTGCTTCCCGTCCCCGGACGGACTGGTCACTCTGCGGCTGATGGACGCGGTCCCCGAATCCGAGGTGTGGCGATACGCCCGCGACAACGACCTGTGGGTCACCACCGAAATGGGTTCGCACGTAACGAACCTGCCGGAGCTGGCGGGCGAAGGGTTGCTCACCGCTCACCACACGTTCAACCACTGCGTCAATCTGCCCGATCGGGACTGGCAGCTCATCGCCGACGCCGGCGCCACGGTCAACCTGTGCACCCGCTCGGACGCCCATTTCGGCCTCGGTCAATACGTGCCGCCGGTCGATGAGGCACTGCGCAGCGGCCTGCTGCCCGGACTCAGCACCGACAACGAGGTGAGCTACAGCAGCGACATGTTCATCGAGCTGCAACACCTCGTCGCGGTGCACCGTGGCCGGACCGCCGTACAGCAGTTCGCCGGCGACGCCGACGCCAAGCACCTGTCGCCGGAGGACGTTCTCCGATTCGCCACGCTGGGCGGGGCCGCGAACGCCGGCCTTGCCGGCACCACCGGCTCTCTCACCGCCGGCATGCAGGCCGACATCATTCTCGTACGCACCGGCGACACCAACACCGCTCTGGTCGACAACGCCTACGCGGCCCTGATCGGGTTCGCCAACCGCGGCAACGTCGACACCGTCTTCGTGGCGGGAGAAGTCCGCAAATGGGCCGGCCGACTCACCGGGCACAACCTGGAACAGGTCATCGGCGCCGCCGCACAGTCCCGCGCTCGGCTCATGACCGCCCGCGGGCTTCGCAGCGATCCCTTCGCTCCGCACGGCGCCGTTCCCACTGACCAGGGCCAGCCGTCGGAAGAACTTTCCTGACTCTCTGCTCGGCCGCGCACCCCGGTCGTCGATGGTGCGGGCTGACCCAGCCGCCGGGGGACGCCGCGGTGGAGGAGCCATCGATCATGGTAAGGAAGGGCTAGTGTCTTCTCGTACTGGTTATCAGGCCACGTTCGCGGTGCTCGCGGTCGGACTGGCTGCCTATACGGTTCTGCAGTCGTTCGTGCTGCCGGTTCTGACCGGCCTGCAGGGCGAACTCCACACCACGCAGAGCGGTGTGACGTGGGTGCTGACCGCAAACTTGCTGTCCGCGTCGATCTTCACGCCGATTATGGGCCGGATCGGGGATGCACGCGGGAAGAAGCGGATCTTCGTGGTCGCGCTGGTCGCGCTCGCGGTCGGGTCGCTGGTTGCCGCGCTCGCCCCGAATCTCGGGGTGATGATCGTGGCCCGGGTCGTCCAGGGCATGGGCGGTGGCGTGCTGCCGCTGTCGTTTGGCATCATCCGCGACGAGTTCCCCGACGACCGGGTCCGCGGGGCGGTCGGAATCCTCGCGGCGCTGGGCGCGGCGGCCGGCGGTCTGGGCATCTTTTTGGCCGGCCCCATCGTTGACGCGTTCGGCTACCGGTGGCTGTTCTGGCTCCCGATGATCCTGATGACCTTGGCCGCGGTCGCGGCGGCCGTCTTCGTGCCGGAGTCAGCGAACCGTACGAGCACCCGGATTTCGTGGCTGCCGGCGGTGTTCCTGTCGGCCTGGCTGGTGGCGCTGCTGCTGGCGCTCAGCGAAGCCCCGGAGTGGGGATGGGCGTCGGTGAAGGTTGTCGGCCTGCTGCTGACCGCGGTGGTGCTCGCCGGGGCCTGGATCGTCGCCGAGAACCGGGCCGCCAGTCCGCTCATCGATCTGCGGATGATGCGGCTGACCGCGGTCTGGACGAGCAACCTGACCGCGCTGTTCATCGGCGCCGGCATGTACGGCATGTGGGCGTTCGTGCCGGAGTTGGTGCAGACGCCGAGCAGCGCCGGCTACGGCTTCGGCGCGAGCATCACCGAATCCGGTCTCATCCTCCTCCCGTCCTCGGTCACCATGTTCCTGCTCGGACTCGTCGCCGGTCGGCTCGCCGTGCGTCTGGGCGGCCGGGCGGTCGTGGTCGCCGGCTGCGGGATCAGCGCGGCGGCGATGACGGTCCTTGCCTTCGCCCATGCTCAGAAGTGGGAGCTGTACCTGACCACCGCCGTGCTGGGGGTGGGGTTCGGGCTGGTGTTCTCGGCGATGTCCGGGCTGATCGTCAGCGCGGTGCCTCCTGCGCAGACCGGGGTGGCGAGCGGGATGAACGCGAATATCCGCACCATCGGCGGCAGTATCGGGTCAGCGCTGATGGCGAGCATCGTCACCGCGCATCTCGGCGGAACCGGACTGCCGGAAGCGTCCGGTTATACAGCCGGGTTCGCGGTACTCGCGGGGGGTTTGGTGCTGGCTTCGTTCGTCGCGTTGCTGATTCCGTCGGTGCGATCCGTGTCTTCTCTCCGGGACGAGCCGGAGCACGCGGAACTCGCCATAGTGCCGGGCGGAACCGTCGTCGGCGACAAGAGCGAGTGAGCCGACCCAGATGCGTCTGGTTTGCGCAGCAGGTTCCTCAGATTCGTAAACGACGGCCGCCAGGATCCCGGGGCCGCCGTCGTCAACATCTGTCGGATGGACGAACCGGGCAAGGCGCTCGAGCGCTGGGACGCCCACTGAAGGAGAATCTTGTCTCTCGCCGTGCAGTTCTCTGAATACGGTGACAGCGATGTGCTGCGGGTGGTGGACGTCGAGCCGCCGACTGCGGGACCGGGTCAGGTCCGGCTCGCGGTACGGGCAGCCGGCGTCAACCCGGTCGACTGGAAAACCATGAAAGGCGAGATGCGTGAGCAGTTGTCGGTCCGGTTTCCCGCCGGTCTCGGCTACGACGTGGCCGGCGTCGTCGATCAGGTCGGTCCCGGCGTCACCGGTTTGAAGGTCGGCGACGAGGTGCTCGGTATGGCGCCCCCGTCCTTCGGCCAGTTCGTAGTCGCCGACCCGGCGGCACTGGTCGCGAAGCCTGCCGCCCTGCCATGGGAAATGGCTGGCGGCCTGGCCGGTGCGGGTGGCGCGGCTTGGATCGGACTCGAGCTTCTCGCCGTGGCGTTCCGCGAAGCCACCACCGCGGGCATTCAAATGCACGTGGGCGGCAGTGGACCAAACCTCGGGCGGGCGCTCCGGGACCTTCTCCCCCTCATCGAGCAGGGACGCCTGCGGGTACCGGTCTCGCGCACCTACCCTCTGCGCGAGGTGGCGGCCGCTCTCGACGACAGCAGCGCCGGCCACGTCCGCGGCAAGATCGTCCTGCTGCCGAACTGACCGGTTTTCCGCCACACCCGCCAAGATCGACTCATGCGGCGTGGCGTTGGTTCTGGACTGGCATGACGCCGGTCGTCAGGCCTGTGTGATTGAACGATCGCCGCTGCGGTGCGTTTAAACGATCAACGAACACCGACTTGACGGAGCTGACATGACGAAAGCGAAAGAACCCGGAGTGATGACCCGGGAAATGGTTATGGTGCACACGGGGTTTGTCCGCGAATTCTGCGCGATGCCCGGGCTCCTGCGTGGTGTTTCGGAGGGCGACCGCGAGCGCGCGGAGATCGTCGCTGATCACATCGAGCTGATCGCCCAGACGCTTCACCTTCACCATCACGGCGAGGACCTCGAGATCTGGCCGCCGCTGCTGGAGCGTTGCCCGGAGGAGATCCGGCCTCTCGTCCACGGCATGGAGAAGCATCACGAACTCATCGCGGCCGGGCTCGACGATCTGGCGAAGGAGATCCCGGCTTGGCGGTCCGACGCGAGTATCGCGAACCGCGACGCCATATTGCGCACTCTCGACGAGCTGCTGCCTGTTCTGCGAGAGCACCTCGGCATGGAGGTGGCATATGTACTGCCCCTCATCGAGAAGCACATCTCCGCCGACGAATGGGACGCGATGGTCAGGCACGGCGCCAGCCAGACAAGTCCGGAGAAGCTACCGGTGCTTCTCGGCCTCATGATGTACCAGGGTGACCCGCGCGCCGTCGAAACCACCTTCGACAATATGCCCGAGGAGGTGCGCCCAATTCTGGCCGAGGTGGCTCCGAAGGCGTACGGCGATTACGCCGAGCGCGTCTACGGCACGCGAACCCCGCCGTACGGCCCTGCGCTGTTCAGCCGCTGATCTTTTTAAGGCGCGCCATTTCGCACCACGGTGATGTACCGGCACACCAGCGACTGCAGCCGGGCGGTTCTGGTGTCGCTGGTGCGTATGTCACCGGAGCGGCGGCGGTGCCGCTCACCGCGGCAACCACACGGGTGCGCGCGCCGGAGGCGGTGCCGGGAGGATTGGGCAACAATCCGCGATTAATGGTCTACGGCGGGCGCCGTTGCCGGGTGTTTGCTGGTTATCAGAAGGATTCGCTCGACGTTCTGGAGAAACACCATGACCCGGATTGCACTTATCACCGGCGGCAGCGCCGGAATCGGCCAGGCCACCGCCGTCGCGGCAGCCGAACGCGGTATCGGCGTGATCCTCACCTATCGCCGGCACCAGGCCGAGGCCGAGGAGACCGTCCAGAAGATCGAGGCCGCCGGGGGCACGGCGGCGGCGCTCTACCTCGAAGTCGCCGACACGAGCACGTTCCCGCGCTTCGTCGACGACATCACCGGACTGCTGCGCGACAAATGGCGGACGGACACCTTGCACTATCTCGTCAACAACGCCGGAATCGGCGGCGGTGCCGCCTTCCCGGACGTCACCGAGGAGATGTTCGACCGGTTCCACCAGGTGCTGTTCCGCGGCCC
>NZ_JBFBAD010000179.1:0-17979 GCF_040682075.1 Actinoplanes sp. NPDC051411
ACCCCCCCCCGCGGCCCGCCCCGCGGCGGCGTGTGCGAAATTTTTACCCCCGACACCTGCGGTGGGGGCGGGGGGCGCGCCGGCCCCGGCCCCGGCCACCTCAGTGTCACGGGCGCCGACACGCGATACGTCCGTCTCACGGCTGACCGCGACGCGGATTTCGGTACGGGGCGCACCCCCATGCCGTCTCAGGGTCGTCCCTGAGACGGCAAACTGGTGTCACGGTGACGCTTGACTGACGTCATCAATGACGTCATAGTGGGGTCATGGATTTGACGCCGTACCTCGAAACGCTCCGCGCCGACCTCCACGCGGCGGCCGCACCCGGCGGCCCCGAGACCACCCGGGCGGCCGAGCTGCTCGGCGGCGCGCTCGAGTCGTCGGCCCGGCTGGTGCTGCTCGAGGCGCTCTCCGACGCCGCCGCCGAGATCACCACCCGGCTCAACGACACCTCGGTCGAGGTGCGGTTGCGCGGCCGCGAGGCCGACCTGGTCGTCAACCAGACCGCCACCGACGACACCCCGGCCGAGCAGCCGGCCACCCCCGGTGCCGAGGTCCTCGACGGCGGCGACCTGATCCGGATCACCCTGCGGATGCCCGAGGCGCTCAAGTCGCACGTCGAGCAGCTCGCTGCCGAGCTCAACGTCTCGGTCAACGCCTGGCTGGTGCGCGCGGTGATGTCCGCGGTCAACCAGCCGTCCCGCCCGTCGCCGCAGGGCGGTCGAGGCCGCCCGGGCAAGCGCATCACCGGCTTCTTCGAAGCCTGACCTTCTCAGGGAGAGGAACCCCTCATGTACGAGTTCGACCGCGCCACCCCCGTCACCGTCGCCCTGCGCGCCCACGGCGGACACGTCGAGATCACGGCTGAGGAGCGCTCGACGATCCAGGTCGACGTGACCCCGATGAACGACAACAGCCGCGAGGCAGCCGAGAAGACCCTGGTCGTGCTGGAGGACGACACCCTGCTCGTGCAGGTCCCCGGCTCCGAATACTGGAGCTGGCGACGATCACCGAAGCTCGCGGTCAGCATCCGGGTGCCGGCCGGCAGCGCCCTGGCCGGCAAGAGCTCGTCGGCCGACGTCCGGGCGGCCGGCACCTATTCGGTGGTCCAGCTCAACGTCGCCTCGGCCGACGTCCGGGTCGAAGACGTCACCGGTGACGCCCTCCTCGACGCGGCCAGCGGCGACCTGTCGATCGCCCGGGTCGGCGGAGGCCTCCGCATCAAGAGTTCCTCCGGCACCCTGCGCGTGGGTGACGTCACCGGTGACGTCAGCGCCGAGACGGCGAGCGGCGACATCCACGTCCAGAGCGGCAACGCCTCCCTCAAGGCGAAGACCGCCTCCGGCGACATCGAGGTCGGCCTGCTGCGCCAGGGCCGCGCCCAGATCAGCACGGCCTCGGGCGACGTCGGCGTGGGCGTGGCGACCGGCACCGGCGTCTGGCTCGATCTCGACACCGCCTCCGGCAAGTCCACCAGCGACCTCACCAACCACGGCGACGTCCCGCCCACCGACAAGCCCACCAACCTGGAGTTGCGCGTGCGCACCGCCAGCGGCGACATCCACGTCCACCGGGCCCACAACAACCTGAAGGTGGCCTGATCATGATCCCCGGCACCGACTACGCCCTCGAACTGGCGGCCGCCGAACTGCGCCGCCGCGCCCTGAAGTCCCGCACCCGCAAACACCGCGCCGCCGACTTCGCCCCGCCCGAGTGGCCCCCGAGCCGCGGCCCGACCCCCAACAACCCCCGTCACCGCTGACCGAAGCCCGGCGCGCCGCTTCCCGGCCCGCCGGGCTCGGCAGTGCGCCGGGCTCGGGTCGTGCGCCGGGCTCGGGTCGTGCGCTGGGCTCGGGTCGTGCGCTGGGCTCGGGTCGTGCGCTGGGCTCGGCCGTGGACTGGGCCGCGCTGAGCTGGGAGGTGCGCTGGCCGGTCGCGGTGCGCTGGGCAGGGCGGTGCGCTGGGCGGTCGCGATGCGCTGGCCGGCGGAGCGCTGGGCGGTCGCGGTCCGCTGGGCGCTGCGCTGCGCTGGGCTGGGCGGTCGCGGTGCGGCAGTGCGGTGCGGTGCGGTGCGCTGGGCGGGGGGCGGTGCGCTGGGCGGGGGCGGTGCGGCAGTGCGGTGCGGTGCGCTGGGCGGGGGCGGTGCGGCAATGCGGTGCGCTGGGCGGGGGCGGTGCGGCAATGCGGTGCGCTGGGCGGGGGCGGTGCGGCAATGCGGTGCGCTGGGCGGGGGCGGTGTGCTGGGCGGGGGCGGTGCGCTGGGCTGGGCCGTGCCGGGGCTCCTCGTGCGGGGCTAGGGAGATCCGCGTGACCCGGCCCTGGTCTCGACGTCGGCGTCGGGGCGGCGCATGTGGCCGCGGAGATCGCCGCTGCCCCGGGCCCGTCAGTTGCCGGGCTTGATCAGGCCGGTCTCGTAGGCCAGCACCACCGCCTGCGTCCGGTCCCTCAGCCGCAACTTCGTCAGCACGTGCCCCACGTGCGTCTTGATGGTCGTCTCGCTGACCTGCAGCGCCCCCGCGATCTCGGCGTTGGAGTGGCCGCGTGCCACGTGCACGAGCACCTCCCGCTCCCGTTCGGTGAGCTGGTCGAGCGCCGATCCCGCGGTTGTCTCCGGCGCCGGCAACGCCTCGGCCACCCGCCCGAGGATGCGGGCCAGCACCGCCGGTGCGATCACCGCGCCGCCCGCGGCGAGTGCCCGGACCGTCCGGACGAGTTCGTCGGCTGGGACGTCCTTGCGGAGGAAGCCGACCGCGCCGGCCGCGATCGCCCCCAGCACGTGCTCGTCTCCGTCGTGTTCGGCCAGCACCAGCACCCGCACCGGCAGCCCGGCCGAAACCACCGCCCGCGCCACCGACAACCCGTTGGCGCGGGGCAGCACCAGGTCGGTCACGAGCACGTCGGGCAGCAGGCGGCGGGCCAGCGAGACCGCCTCGACCCCGTCTCCGGCCTCACCCGCGACGACGATCTCGTCGGGAAGGCAGGGCTCGCCGGGAAGGCAGGGAAGGCCGGTGAGCGCCATCCGGAGGCCGGAACGCTGCATCGGGGCGGCGTCGGCCAGCAGCACCCGCAGCGGCCGCCGGCGGGTGCTGGTATCCATGCCGGTCACCCTAAGCGATCGTCGTCCACCGGCGCGGACTCGAGAATCGGCAGGACCGCGGTCGGGTAGGGCGGGGGCGTGCCGCCGAACTCGGGGCAGAACCGCTGGTGGCTGCACCACCCGCAGAGCCGGCTCGGCTTGGGGCGGAAGTCGTGGTCGCGCTTGGCCCGCTCGACCGCCTCCGACAGGGCGACCAGGGTGCGCTCGAACCGCTCCAGCTCCTGCGCGTCGGGGCTGTAGTCGCAGATCTCGGCATCTTTGAGATAGAGCAGGCGCAGCACCTTGGGGACCACCCCGCGGGTGCGCCACAGCACCAGCGCATAGAACTTGAGCTGGAACAGCGCCCGTCCCTCGAACGCCTCGCGCGGCGCCCCGCCGGTCTTGTAGTCGACCACCCGCAGGTCGCCGGCGGGGGAGACGTCGAGCCGGTCGATGTAACCCCGGATCAGCAGCTCCTCGTCGACCAGCGTCGACACCAGGCTCTCGCGCTCGGCCGGCTCGAGCCGGGTCGGGTCCTCGACCGCGAAATAGCCGTCGAGCAGGGCGGTCGCGCTGCCCAGGAACGCGGCCAGCCGGCCCGGCTCGTCACCGGCGCCGAACAGGGCGTCGGCCTCGGCCGCCTCGGCGGCCGGGTCACGGCCGGGCGGCGGGGCGGCCGCGAAGATCTCGGCCAGGCGGGGCTCCTCGGCCAGCAGGGCCTCCCAGGCCGGGGCGACCAGGGCGGCGGCGGCCGACGGGGTGCGATCGGCCGCCGGCAGATCGAACAACCTTTCCAGTACGGCGTGCACCAGCGTGCCGCGCGCCTGGTCGGCCGACGGCTGCTCGGGCAGCTTGTCGATGGTGCGGAAGCGGAAGAGCAGCGGACAGGTCTTGAAGTCGGCGGCTCGCGACGGAGAGAGCGAGGGGCCCGGTGGGCGATCGCTGACCGGAGGGGAGACTGTCTGCGCCGTCATGTCGGAAAGGCTAGGGCAGGGGTACGACGAAAACGCATTCCGGTCCGGCGGCGTGGCTTCCGTAGCATTCACCAGATGGGAGACGGCCGGGTGGACGAGAGCGCACCACAGCCGCGCCGGGTCGGGCGCGCAACCCACGCGGTGGGCCGGGTGCTGGGCATCCCGGTCTTCCTGAACGCGTCGATGCTGCTGCTCGCCCTGCTGGTCACCCTGGTCTACGGCAACTACGTCCAGGACGAGCTCGGCCTGCCGAGCACGGTCAGCTACCTGATCGGCTTCGGCTTCGTGGTCTGCCTGCTCGGCTCGGTGCTGCTGCACGAGCTCGGGCACGCTTTGACCGCCCGCCACTACGGCATCCAGGTGCGCGGCATCACCCTGGAGCTGCTCGGCGGCTGGACCGAGATGGACCGCGACGCGCCCAACCCCCGGGTCGACGCCCTGGTCAGCCTGGCCGGGCCGGCGGTCTCGCTGGTGCTGGGCGGGCTGGCCACCGCGGCGACGCTCGCGCTCCCCGACCGTACGGCGGCCGGGCAGATCGCCTTCCAGCTCGCGGCGAGCAACGTGATCGTGGCGCTCTTCAACGTGTTGCCGGGGCTGCCGCTGGACGGCGGCCGCGCGTTGCGGGCCGGCATCTGGGCGCTGATCAAGGACCGTAACCGGGCCACCGTGGCGGCCGGCTGGGCCGGGCGGGGGCTGGCCGGCGCGACCGCCTTCGTGGCGTTCTGGTGCTACCACGTCGGGTTCGTGACGGTCTTCGGGCTGGCCTTCGTGCTCCTCGTGGTCTTCACTCTCTGGCAGGGGGCCGGGCAGTCGATCCGGCTGGCCCGGATGACCGGCCGGTTCCCGCTGATCGAGCTGTCCAGGCTGGCCCGTCCGCTGCTCACCGTCACCGCCGGCACCTCGCTCGGGGAGGCCCAGCGCCGCCGCTCGGAGGACCCGCGGCCCAACGTGGTGCTCGCGGTCACCGACTCGGCGGGTAATCTCACCGCACTGGTCGACCCGGTCGCCGCCGAGCGGGTTCCGGTCGACCGGCGCCCATGGGTGGCGGTCGACAGCGTGTCCCGTTCGCGCGACGCGGTGCCGGCCCTGCGGCTCGGGCTGTCCGGCGAGCAGGTGGTCCGCGCGTTGCAGGCCCACCCCGCGCCGCAATACCTGGTGACCGCGGATGACGAGGTCGTCGGCGTGCTGCGGGTGGGCGACGTGGCCGCGGTGCTGGAGCCGCACCGCGTGCGCGCGACCAAGTGATTTTCCACGGAGAGGCAACAGTGACCATTTCCCCCGCGCCCATCCTCGACGAGCCGGTGCCGGCGCATCGGGGCCCGTTCCGGGCCGGCGACCGCGTCCAGCTCACCGACCCCAAGGGGAAGATGCACACGATCGTGCTGGAGCCGGGCAGGGCCTACCACACCCACAAGGGCGCGATCGAGCACGACGCGGTGATCGGCCGGCCCGACGGCAGCGTTGTCACCTCCTCCGGCAACACCCAATATCTCGCGCTGCGGCCCCTGCTGAGCGACTACGTGCTGTCGATGCCGCGCGGCGCCCAGGTGATCTATCCGAAGGACGCGGCCCAGATCGTCGCCATGGGTGACGTCTTCCCGGGCGCCAAGGTGCTCGAGGCGGGCGCGGGCTCGGGCGCGCTGACCTGTTCGCTGCTGCGGGCGGTCGGCAGCTCGGGCGAGGTGCACTCGTTCGAGCTGCGCCCGGATTTCGCGGCGATCGCCCGTAAGAACGTCGAGGCGTTCTTCGGCGGCCCGCACCCGGCCTGGCACCTGCACGACGGCGACGTCGCGACCAACGACATGACCGGTTTCGATCGGATCGTGCTCGACATGCTGACCCCGTGGGAGGCGCTCGACATGGTCGAGCGCGCGCTGATCCCGGGCGGCGTCTTCATCGGCTACGTGGCGACCACGCCGCAGCTGTCGGAGCTGGTCGAGGCGCTGCGTGACCGCGGCGGCTGGACCGAGCCGCGGGCCTGGGAGTCGCTCGTCCGCGACTGGCACGCCGAGGGCCTGGCGGTACGCCCGGACCACCGGATGGTCGCGCACACCGCGTTCCTGGTGTCGTCCCGCAAGCTCGCGCCCGGTGTCACCGCGCCGCCGCGCCGCCGTAAGCCGAGCAAGGGCGCCGAGGCGCTGGCCGCTCGCAAGGCTGAGTTGGAGGCCCGCAGAGTGGCGCAGGCGGCCCTGCACGCCGAGGCGACCCGGCCGAATGACTCAGCGGAATGACACCGAACAATAATCTCGGGTAACTTCCTTCGCGTTGGCGTCGCAGGACGGGAGGATCGGGTGGGCGCGATGAGTTCTCCGCCGTTCGGTGGCAGCAACGAGATGCCGGCGGTGTTTCCGGACTGGTCGCCCTACCAGGACCTGGATTCGGCCGCCCGGGCTTACCTGCGTGACCCCGAGGTGGCGCTCGACGCGCTCTTCGGGGTGCTGCGCGGCGCCTCGGTGCTCTGTTTCACGCTGGAGCGCTTCGTCAACGAGGTCAACGGCGTCTGGCAGGAGGTCGTCATCTGTGACGGCAGCCGCCTGGTGCTGTGGCACGGCGAAGATGTGGCGCCCGGCGACGGCCCGGTCGGCTCGATGACCTCGTCGCTGCGGGTGGTGCCGCTGTCGACGGTCACCGAGGTGGGCTGCCGGCGCCGGCTGACCCGCACCGCCAACGGCCAGGCCCGGGTCGACAGCATCGACGTCTACCTGCTTCTCAGCTCGGTCGACGACGCGGTGCCGCCGCCCGGGATGGACGACGCCGAGTCGCGCGCGACCGTGCGGCACGACGCGCTGCGCTTCGGCAAGACGCTGGACGACGGCGGTCCGGGGCAGATCGCGCGTCTCGAAGAGTTCTCGCGCGTCGTCGCCTCGCTCGTCGGGCGTCCCACGTTGTGAGCCTTCAGTCAGTTTCAGGCGCCCGGCGGCACGTTTCGAAAGTAAATTTTCCGCGTCCGGCTCAAGCCCGGCAACGGCTTCGATGCGAGGCATGGGCCCGAAAATGCCATATGTCACACCGCCTCCTGGCTGACCGTCCCGGGGCGGTCGGCGGCTCGTGGCCCCGCAAGGCGGCGACCGTGGTGGCGGGGGTCACCGCGGGGCGTGGCGCGGCCCTCGCCCCGGCGCGCGCGTTCAAGGGATCGCCGCAGCTCACTGCCGGTGTGCACGACCCAGGCAAGTCCGTCGATGCCGCGCTCGGAGAAGGCCGCCCGACCGGGCCGGCGGGGCCGGTCGCGGAGGCGGAGATCGGATCGACCCGCACCCCCGGTGCGTCCGGCACGGTTCGGTCACCGGCGAAAATAGGGCCTGCCGACCGTACCGGACGGCTACGACAAGGATCTGGCGATGATCGGCCGAACGGATCAAGAGTCGGTGACGAGGGTGTTGCATGGGTCGAAATCCGGGTTCCAGCGGCTAGTGTTAACCCAAGACGTTCGAGCCCCCGGGGAGGTGGGACGTGGCACGTAGCGACGATGCGGATTCACGCGCCGCACGGTGGGAAAAAGAGGCCAACGATCTCTCCAGCCAGGTCGCGTTCCTTCAGGAGGAGCTCGCCCTGGTTCGGCGGAAGTTGACCGAAAGCCCACGACACGTCCGGCAGCTCGAGGAACGGCTCGCGGCAACGCAGGCGCAGCTGGCCCGACTGACCGAGAACAACGAGCGGCTTGTGGCGACCCTCAAGGAAGCCCGAGCACAGATCGTCACTCTGAAGGAAGAGATCGATCGCCTCGCTCAGCCGCCCAGCGGCTACGGCGTGTTCCTGGCGGCCCACGAGGATGGCACGGTCGACGTGTTCACCGGTGGGCGCAAGCTCCGCGTGGCGGTCTCGCCCTCACTCGAGGTCGAGGAGCTCAAGCGCGGCCAGGAGGTGCTGCTCAACGACGCGCTCAACGTGGTCGACGCGTTCGGCTACGAGCGGTCGGGTGAGGTGGTCACCCTCAAGGAGGTGCTGGCCGGCCCGGAGGGTGCGATCGGCGACCGCGCTCTGGTCGTCTCACACGCCGACGAGGAACGCATCGTGTTCCTCGCCGACTCGCTCGAGATCAGCAAGCTCCGCGCGGGTGACTCGCTCATGATCGAGCCCCGCTCGGCGTACGCCTACGAGCGGATCCCGAAGAGTGAGGTCGAGGAGCTCGTCCTGGAGGAGGTCCCCGACGTCGACTACACCGACATCGGTGGCCTGCACGCCCAGATCGAGCAGATCCGCGACGCGGTCGAGCTGCCGTTCCTGCACGCCGACCTGTTCCGGGAGCACCAGCTGCGCCCGCCGAAGGGCATCCTGCTCTACGGCCCGCCCGGCTGTGGCAAGACCCTGATCGCCAAGGCGGTGGCCAACTCGCTGGCCAAGAAGATCGCCGAGCGGCGCGGCGAGGAGAAGCACACCAGCTACTTCCTCAACATCAAGGGCCCGGAGCTGCTCAACAAGTACGTGGGTGAGACCGAGCGGCACATCCGCCTGGTCTTCCAGCGGGCTCGCGAGAAGGCCGGCGAGGGCACCCCGGTGATCGTGTTCTTCGACGAGATGGACTCGATCTTCCGCACCCGTGGCTCGGGTGTGTCGAGCGACGTGGAGAACACGATCGTTCCCCAGCTCCTCAGCGAGATCGACGGCGTCGAGGGCCTGGAAAACGTGATCGTGATCGGCGCGTCCAACCGGGAAGACATGATCGACCCGGCGATCCTGCGCCCGGGCCGGCTCGACGTGAAGATCAAGATCGAGCGTCCGGACGCCGAGGCGGCCAAGGACATCTTCGCGAAGTATATCCTGGCCGGCCTGCCGCTCTCCACCGACGACCTCAACGAGCACGGCGGCAACCGCGACATGACGGTGGCCGCGATGATCGAGGCGGTCGTCCTGCGGATGTACACGGAGAGCGAGGAGAACCGCTTCCTCGAGGTCACCTACGCCAACGGTGACAAGGAAGTCCTCTACTTCAAGGACTTCAACTCGGGCGCGATGATCCAGAACATCGTCGACCGGGGCAAGAAGATGGCGATCAAGGAGTTCCTCACCTCGGGCAAGAAGGGGCTGCGCCTGCAGCACCTGCTCGACAGCTGTGTCGACGAGTTCCGGGAAAACGAGGATCTCCCCAACACCACCAACCCCGACGACTGGGCCCGCATCTCCGGCAAGAAGGGCGAGCGGATCGTCTACATCCGTACGCTCGTCTCCGGCGGCAAGGGCGCCGAGGCCGGCCGTTCCATCGAGACGGCGAACAACACCGGCCAATACCTGTAAAGCCGATAAAGGGACGCGGGCGGAGGGTTTCCCTCCGCCCGCGTTCTCGTTGCACCAGGCGTGACGGCACCCGCTCCGATACGTCTGGCCTGGCTCGACGCCCTGCGCGGCTTCGCCGCCTTGACGGTCGTCTGGTTCCATCTCAGCCCGCTCATGCTCGGCAACGCGCGGCACCTGGCGATCATGCGGCACATCGACCTCGGCAAGTACGGCGTGCTGCTGTTCTTCCTGGTCAGCGGCTATGTCATCCCGATGTCGCTGGAACGCCACGGCGACCTGCGCAAGTTCTGGATCGGCCGGCTCTGCCGCGTCTACCCGGCCTATCTGGGGGCGATCGCCCTGGTCGGGGCGCTCGCGCTGGCCGGGTGGGGGAGCTGGCAGGAGTCGTTCTCCCACCAGACCGTGTCGGCCGTCCTCGGCCACGCCACGATGATGACCGAGCTGCTCGGCCTGCACGGGGCGGTCCGCGTCTTCTGGACGCTGTCCTACGAGATGGTGTTCTACCTGGTCGTCTCCGGGCTGTTCGCGTGGCGTCTGCACCGGTACAGCGCCTGGTGGGCGGCCGGTCTCGCCCTGGCCGGCCTGCTGCTCGGCCCGACACTGCCCAACGGACTGTTCGCCGGGAACTTCGCCGGCCGGCGCGTCACCGCCGTGGTGCTCGCCGTGCTTCTGTGCCTCAGCCTCCTCGCGTACATCAAGGAGCGCCTGGCCCTCGCGGCCGGCGCCGTCGGCATCGGTTTTCTGCTCCTGCCCGCCCTCGATGGGCACCCGGCCCCCGACAGCACCACCATCGCCTCGTGGCAGGGCCTGCAACTGCTGGCGGTCATGTTCGCCGGGACCGTGGTCTACCGGGCGCACAGCGGGCAGCTGAGCCGCTTCGCGGCGGTTCTCTCGCTGACCGTGGTCGCGCTCGGCGTCATCGGGGCGCACTGGACCTACCTCGGCCCTTCGGGCCATCGGGTCTGGCCGGCGAACGTCGCCGCCGTCGCCGTCACCTTCCTGCTGGCGTACGCGATGAGGAACCGTTCCGTCCCGCCGGCGCTGACCTGGCTGGGGCGGATCAGCTATTCGCTCTATCTGCTGCACGCGATCGTGCTGGGGCTGATCCCGCGGCTCATCCCCGGCCTGCCGTCGCACAGCCTCGCGGTGCGGCTCGCGGTCGGCGTCACCTACCTGGCCGTCGCGATCACGCTCGCGTGGCTTTCCTACCGGTTCGTGGAGATCCCTGGGCAGGCTCTCGGGCGGCGCCTCACCGCGCGCCCGGCCCCGGTTCTGGTCGCCCAGCGTGCCGCGCCGGGCACGGGGCGGGGCGAGAACGCACGCGAGAGCGTCTAGGCTCGATACATGAGCAGCAGGGGCAGCAGCGTGGCGGTCCGGGTTCAAAGGGGCGGAGTGGTCACATGAGCGTTCGACGGATCATGGGAACCGAGGTCGAGTACGGCATCTCGGTCCCCGGTCAGCCCGGCGCCAACCCGATGGTCACCTCGTCGCAGGTGGTCAACGCCTACGGTGCGAGGCCCGAGCTGAACCGCAACGGCCGCGCCCGGTGGGACTACGAGGAGGAGTCGCCGCTGCGCGACGCCCGCGGTTTCACCTATTCCGGGGCCGCCTACGACCCGGCCGACGCCCTCGCCGACGAGGATCTCGGGCTCGCCAACGTGATACTGACCAACGGCGCCCGGCTCTACGTCGACCACGCGCACCCCGAATACAGCACTCCAGAATGCACTAATCCCCTTGATATCGTCAAATGGGACAAAGCGGGTGAACGGGTCATGGCCGAGGCTTCGCGGCGCGCCGCGACGATCCCCGGCACCCACCGCATTCAGCTCTACAAGAACAACACCGACAACAAAGGCGCGTCGTACGGGTCGCACGAAAACTATCTGATGCGGCGGCAGACCCCGTTCGCCGACATCGTCGCCCACCTCACGCCGTTCTTCGTCACCCGGCAGATCTTCACCGGGGTCGGCCGGGTCGGCATCGGCCAGGACGGCTCGGGCAGCGGCTTCCAGCTCAGCTCCCGGGCCGACTTCTTCGAGGTCGAGGTCGGCCTCGAGACGACCCTCAAGCGGCCGATCATCAACACCCGCGACGAACCGCATTCGGACGCCGACAAATACCGCCGCCTCCACGTGATCATCGGCGACGCCAACCTCAGCGAGATCGCCACCTACCTCAAGATGGGCACCACCTCGATCGTGCTCAACATGATCGAGGAGAAGGTGTTCACCGGCGAGCTCGGCATCGCCGACCCGGTCAGCGAACTCAAGGCGGTCAGCCACGACCCGTCGCTCAAGCACCTCATCCGGCTGCGCGACGGCCGCCGCCTCACCGCGCTCGACCTGCAGTGGGCCTACTACGAGCGGGCCCGCCAGTTCGTCGACGAGCGGGCCGGCGACGACGCCGACGACCAGACGGCCGACGTGCTCGACCGGTGGGAGGACGCGCTCGACAAGCTCGGCCGCGACCCGATGCTGCTGTCCGACACCCTCGACTGGGTGGCCAAGCTGCGGCTGCTCGAGGGCTACCGCGAGCGCGAAAACCTCGGCTGGTCGTCGCCGAAGCTCCAGCTGGTCGACCTGCAGTACGCCGACGTGCGCCCCGAGAAGGGCCTCTACCACCGCCTGGTCGCCCGCGGGTCGATGAAGACCCTGCTCGACCCGGAGGCGACCCAGCGCGCGATGTACGAGCCGCCGGAGGACACCCGGGCGTTCTTCCGCGGCACCTGCCTCGCGAAGTATGCGTCCGAAGTGGTCGCGGCGAGCTGGGACTCGGTCATCTTCGACGTCGGCCGGGAGTCGCTCGTGCGGGTGCCGATGATGGAACCGGAGCGCGGCACCAAGAAGCACGTGGGCGCCCTGTTCGACAAGTGCGAGAGCGCCAAGGACCTGCTCGAGGTCATTACGAGCCGCTGAGGAAAACCTCGCGCCCGCGCAGCGGAAGTGTCGTAGCGGCGAGGTAGGTTTTTCACACCCGATGTTGTGCGACTTCGGGTGGCTGAGAAGGGGGACACCGATGGCAACCCGAGACACCGGCGGACAGTCGCAGTCCGGAAAGAGCCGGCAGGACGAGGAGATCGAGGACGTCACCGTCGAGGCCAACCCTGAGGTAGCCGAGCGGCACGCCGAGATCACCGAGGACGTCGACGACCTGCTCGACGAAATCGACTCAGTTCTGGAAGAAAACGCAGAAGAGTTCGTCCGCGGATATGTACAAAAAGGGGGCGAATAGGGCATAGCCGGGCAATTCGGACATGCCTCTCCCGAATGATGACGAGGGCGGGCGGCGCCGCTGCCGCGATTGCGGTGAGTGGAAGCCGCTCGACCTTTTCTGCGCCAGCAGCAAGCGGCCTAGCGGTCACGGCAGCTATTGCAAGGAGTGCTACAACAAGCGGTCCAAGGCCAGCTATGCCAAGCGGCTTCAGGAGCAGCACGGCCGAGATGTTCAGGTCAAACGCGCGGTTCCAGAGGGTCAGCGCTACTGCCCGGACTGCGGCGAGAGCCAGCCACTGGCCGAGTTCCCCCGAAGCCGGAACGACAGCGGAGGGCACGGCCGATACTGCAAGCCATGCCACAACGCGCGGGGCGCGGAGTCGCGGCAACGGCTTCATGGCGGTTCACGGGAATACCACCTGCGGCGTCGTTACGGCATCGGGCAGCACTTCGTCGACACGCTTCTTGCAGTGCAAGGCGGTGTGTGCGCGATCTGCGGCGCGCCCGACCCCCAACATGTCGATCACGATCATCGCCCCGGGCGGGTGCGCGGGATATTGTGCTTCAACTGCAACGGCGGTCTCGGGCAGTTCCGTGACAATCCTGAGTACCTCGCCAGTGCGATCACGTATCTGAAAGGAACCACGTGGCAAAGGACTTTGATCTGTCCGGGCATCTACCGGATTTCTTCACCAACGCGGGGACGTCCTCCTTCACGCAGTTCCTGACCGAGTCCCGCCCCGAGCTGCTGCCGGGCCGCCGGCCGCTGCCTCCGGGCCTGTCGGCCGACATCGCGCCGCACGCCACCACGATCGTGGCCATCGCCACGAGCGAGGGTGTGGTGATGGCGGGCGACCGGCGGGCGACCATGGGCAACCTGATCGCCAGCCGTGACATCGAGAAGGTCCACACCGCGGACGCGTACTCGCTGATCGGCATCGCCGGCACGGCGGGCATCGGCATCGAGCTGATGCGGCTGTTCCAGGTCGAGCTGGAGCACTACGAGAAGATCGAGGGCACGATGCTCTCGCTCGACGGTAAGGCGAACCGCCTGGCCGGCATGGTCCGCGGCAACCTGGGCGCGGCGATGCAGGGCCTGGCCGTGGTGCCGCTGTTCGCGGGCTTCGACTTCGCACCGGTCGACCCGGGCCGCGTGGGCCGCATCTTCAGCTTCGACGTGGCGGGCGGGCTCTACGAGGAGACCGGCTACGACGCGATCGGCTCGGGGTCGCTGTTCGCCAAGTCGGCGCTCAAGAAGAAGTACCGCTCGGGCGTGGGCACCGACGAGGCGGTCCGGCTGGCCGTGGAGGCGCTCTACGACGCGGCCGACGACGACACCGCCACCGGCGGCCCCGACCTGACCCGCAAGATCTACCCGGTGGTGATGAGCGCGACGGCGAACGGCACGCACCGCCTGAGCGAGACCGAGATCAACGCGGTGGCCGAGGCCGTGGTCGCGGGCCGTATGGAGAACCCGGGCGGCTGAGTCCCGCTCTTTCTCAACGATCGACAGCACGAGGGACGAGAGGGAGAAGCCACCCGTGGCCATGCAGTTCTACGCATCACCCGAGCAGGTCCAGCGCGACCGCTCGGAGTACGCCCGCAAGGGCATCGCCCGCGGCCGCTCCGCGGTGGTTCTGACCTACGAGGGCGGCGTCCTGCTGGTCGCCGAGAACATCACCACCCTTCGCAAGATCAGCGAGATCTACGACCGCATCGGCTTCGCCGCGGTCGGCCGCTACAACGAGTTCGAGAACCTGCGCCGGCTGGGCGTCCGGATGGCCGACCTGAACGGCTACTCGTACGACCGGCGCGACGTGACCGGTCGCGCACTGGCGAACGCGTACACCCAGACGCTGGGCGCGATCTTCACCGAGACGCAGAAGCCGTACGAGGTGGAGATCTGCATCGCCCAGGTCGGCGCGTCGCCCGAGCAGGACGAGCTCTACCGCATCACGTACGACGGCTCGGTCATGGACGAGCCCGGCTTCATGGCGATGGGCGGCCAGACCGAGGCCATCTCCACCGTGCTGCGCGAGCGCCACGACACCGGCGCCGACCTGGTCACCGCCCTGGCCCTGGCGGCCGAGGCCCTGGGCAGCGTCGGCGGCGAGAACGGCGCCACCCGCAGCCTGGACGCCAAGCAGCTGGAGGTCGCGGTGCTGGACCGGCGGCGCAAAGGCCGCACCTTCCGCCGCATCACCGGCCACTCACTCATCCAGCTCCTGGGGGGCGACAAGAACGTCGCCGAAAAGGACCTGGGCGACGTGGACGCGGCCCCGCCCAACCCGGCTGAGGACAAGCCGACCGTCTCGGCCGCCCCGGTAACCGAGGACAAACTGGCGGCCGCGGACAAGCCGGTAGCCGGGGACAAGCCGGCGGCTGGAGACAAGCCGGCGGCCGGGGACAAGCCGGCGGCGAACGAGGCGCCGGGCGACGAGGGCGACGCCGACGCGACCGGCGAGGGCGTCAACGGCGACAACTCCTGACCCCTGCGGGATCGACAAGGGCGCGGCCGCTGCGGCCGCGCCCTTTCGCCGTCCGGTGGACGACGGCCGGAAACTGTCGTACCCGGGCGGTTGAATCGGCCGGCCCACCAGGACGCGCTGGTCCAGATGAGGTGCGGCCCGGAGCGACCCGGGACACCGGGGCCACTCAGAAGGTCAGCAGGGGGTGCCACCAGTCCTGGTTCGCGCGGTACCAGGCCAGCGTTCCGATCAGTCCGGTGTCGAATTCGACCGCCGGGTGCCAGCCGAGTTGCGTCCGCAACTTCTCGTCCGACAGGGCCCGCCGCCGGTCGTGTCCCGGTGCCACGGCGGCCGGCTCGATGCGGGCGCCCGGTGAGCCCAGTTCGGCCACGATGATGCCGGCCACGTCGCGTTCGGTCAGCTCGATGCTGCCGCCGACGTGGTAGACCTCGCCGGGCCCGCCGCCGGTGACGACCCGGGCCACGGCCTGGGAGCAGTCCTCGACGTGCAGCCAGTCGCGGGTCGAGTCGCTTGTGACGGCCGGCCGGCCGGTCAGCACCGACGTCACGGTGCGGGGGACGAACTTCTCCGGGTGCTGGCCCGGCCCGAAGATCGAGCACAGCCGGACCACCGTCGCCGACGTGCCGTGCGTGTGGTGGGCGGCCAGCACCAGCATGTCGGCGGTGGCCTTGGTGGCCGCGTACGGCGACGTCGGGGTCAGGGGTGCGTCCTCGGCGTAGGCCCCGGTCTCCAGCGGGCCGTAGACGGCGTCGGAGGAGATCTGCACGAAGCGCGGGACCCCGTGGCGCCGGGCCGCGTCGAGGAGGACCTGGGTGCCGAGGACGTTCGACTCCAGGAAGCCGGCGGCGGCGGCGGCGGAGCGGTCGACCGAGGTCTCGGCTGCGAAGTTGACGACCGCGTCGTGGGCGCGCATCACCACGTCGACCAGGGCGGTGTCGGCCACGTCGCCCGGGATGAAGTCCAGCCGCTTGTCGTGGACGACGGCGCCCAGGTTGGCGAAGCTCCCCGCGTACGAAAGGTTGTCGATCACCGTGACCCGCGCGCCGGAGAGACCCGGCAGTCGGTCGGCCAGCAAGGATCGCACGAAGTGCGAGCCGAGGAAGCCGGCGCCGCCGGTGACCAAGAGGTTCATCAGAAGCCGAGTGTATGGCCGGTTCGGCACCTTGTGTGCCGACTAATGCGCGAGTGGTGACTGCCAATGCCTGGCCGATGAGGCTAGTGTTTCGTCATGGAACGGCGAATTTTCGGCCTCGAGACCGAGTACGGAGTCACGTGCACTTATCGGGGGCAGCGGCGGCTGTCGCCGGACGAGGTGGCTCGCTACCTGTTCCGCCGAGTGGTGTCCTGGGGGCGCAGCAGCAACGTTTTCCTCCGTAACGGCGCCCGGCTCTACCTCGATGTCGGTTCCCACCCTGAATACGCGACTCCCGAGTGCGACTCCGTGACCGACCTGGTGGCCCACGACCGGGCCGGCGAGCGGATCCTGGAGGGGCTGCTCGTCGACGCCGAGAAGAGGCTGCACGACGAGGGCATCGCGGGCGAGATCTACCTCTTCAAGAACAACACCGATTCGGCCGGCAACTCCTACGGCTGCCACGAAAACTACCTGGTCAGCCGGCACGGCGAGTTCGGCCGGCTGGCCGACGTGCTCATCCCGTTCCTGGTCACCCGTCAGCTGATCTGCGGCGCCGGCAAGGTGCTGCAGACGCCGCGGGGGGCGGTGTTCTGCCTGTCGCAGCGCGCCGAGCACATCTGGGAGGGCGTCTCCAGCGCGACCACCCGGTCCCGGCCGATCATCAACACGCGCGACGAGCCGCACGCCGACGCCGAGCGCTACCGCCGGCTCCACGTGATCGTCGGCGACTCCAACATGAACGAGGTCACGACGCTTCTGAAGGTGGGGAGCGCCGACATCGTGCTCCGCATGATCGAGGCGGGCGTGGTGATGCGCGACCTCTCGCTGGAGAACCCGATCCGGGCGATCCGTGAGGTCAGCCACGACATCACCGGCCGCCGCAAGATCCGCCTGGCCAACAACAAGGAGGTCAGCGCCCTCGAGATCCAGCAGGAATACCTGGCCAAGGCGACCGAGTTCGTGGAGCGCCGGGGCGGCGACCAGACCGCGAAGCGGGTCGTCGAGCTGTGGGGCCGGGTGCTCAACGCGATCGAGAGCGAAAACCTGGACCCGGTCTCCCGTGAGATCGACTGGGTCTCGAAATACAAGCTGATCGAGCGCTACCAGGCCAAGCACGAGATCCCGATGTCGCATCCGCGCATCGCCCAGCTCGACCTGGCCTACCACGACGTGCGCCGGGGCCGCGGCCTCTACGCGCTGATGGAGAAACGCAAGCAGGTCGACCGCATCGCCAACGACCTCGACATCTTCGAGGCGAAGGAGACGCCGCCGCAGACCACGCGGGCGCGCCTGCGGGGCGAGTTCATCCGGCACGCGCAGGAGAAGCGGCGCGACTTCACCGTCGACTGGGTGCATCTCAAGCTCAACGACCAGGCCCAGCGCACGGTCCTCTGCAAGGACCCGTTCCGGGCCTACGACGAGCGCGTGGAGCGCCTGATCGCCAGCATGTGATGTTCACCAGCGAGGAGCGCGTTGCCGCGGTGATGAGTTCAGGCTTCGAACGCCGCCGGCGAAGCCGTCGTCGGGCGCAGCCTGAACTCATCAACTCAAAGTGGCGGACGCGCGATCGAGCGCACGACACAGTCTTCTAGGCTGGTCGGGCTATGAAAGACGAGCCCGACCAGCATCTGAGTCGCGTTGACCGGCGCCGCGAGCGGATCCGGGCGCAGATTCAGCGCAACCGCGAGGGCGGCCACAAGGTCCCGACGTGGGTGCTGGCTGTTGTGCTCGCGCTGTTTCTCATCGGGTGGCTCTGGCTGATCCTCGGCCCATAGAAGGGGGGCCCAGGACCTCGCCCTGCTCCGGCGCGAGGCCTCAGTGCGGAAACGCCAGCGCCGCGGCGTGCCGGCCGGGCGCC
>NZ_JBFBAD010000180.1:0-17958 GCF_040682075.1 Actinoplanes sp. NPDC051411
GGTTGGTGGTCGCGGCCACCCGCACGCCGTGCACCTTGTGCGCCCGTCGCTTCGACGCGCCTTCCTCCCCGGGGCGGGGGGCGGGGGGGGGGGGGGGGCCGCGGCCCACGGTGGGCCGTGACCGTCGCGGGCGCCGTGGGTGTCGGGCGGCGGCCGGGGGACGGCAATGGCAGGCTCGGCCGGTGATCGGCGATGAGCGGATCGAGGACGGGCTCGCGCCCCTGCGGCCGGTCGGCTACGGCAAGGTGCCGGTCGAGGGCAAGTGGCGGCACGCGCCGTTCGAGGACCGCGCCGTGGGAGACCGGCTCGTTGCGGTCCTGAGCATCGACCCGGGTGTGGCGCTGCTGGCCGTCGACCGCAACGGCGGCGAGATGCTGCTGATCGACGATGACGGCAGCGTCCAGCTCATCAACAGCTCCGTCGAATTGCTGGTGCGGTGCTCGGAGGCCTACCGCAAGGCTCGCCGTTCCGCCCGTCGAATCGAGGACGACGACGCGGCACTCGAGGAGCTGGCCGCCCGGACGCTGGCCGAGGTCGAGCAGCTCGACCCCGGCGCGACCCGCGACGAGAACCAGCTCTGGCCGTCCGCCATAGAGGAGATCGAATGCGGCATCTGAGCCGGAAGCGGCACATCAGCCGGGCTGCCCGCGCTCAAGAGCTCTCCGAAAGCGGCCGGCCGATCGGCGACGGCGCGATCTGCCCGCCCACCCCGCAGAGCCATTCGACCGGCCTCGTCTCCTGCCACCTCCCACACGCCGCGCTTCGCCTGCTTCCGGCACGTGTCATAGCCGATCCGGGCCGCCGCTTTCCTCCCCGTCCGGCCCTTCCCGCCGCCGTGCCAACGACGCCGCGCCGCACACTCGTCCCGCCGACCTGCTGGTCGTTCTGCCTGGGCGCGGAACGGGAACGGCGTGCCCGCCACAGGTCAGAGGGTGACCGCCTGGCGGGTTTGGGCCGCGTGCGGCACCGCCTCCAGCGTCGCCGCCCGCGCGACGGCGTCGGCGCGGCCGAAGGGCTGGGGGCCGTCGCCGGCTACGACCTGCTCGAAGGTGTCGAACTCGATGCGGTAGGCGTCATGCTCAAGGCGAACCGGACGTCGGGGTCGGCCGGGATGCGTTCGACCACGCCCTTGCGCGTCAACTCGATCTCACCGGCGGTGCACAGCCACGGCTCGGGAATGTGCAGGGCGCCCTCGGAGGCGACCACGTCGAGTTCGTCGGCTCGGGGGAGGTCGAGCACGCCGTCGGGGCATTGCAGGACGCCGCCGAGGCGGGTGTCGACCTGTTCGAAGACGGCGCCGGCCGTGAGCCGGACGGGGTCGCCGCCGAAGAGGCGGATCGCGCTCACGCAATAGCAGCCGAGGTCGCCCAGCGCGCCGCCGCCGAGCGACGGCGAGCGCCGGATGTCGCCCGGCCCGACCGCGACCCGCAACGCCGTCCGGATCACCGACGGTTGGCCGATCGCGCCGTCGGCGATCAGCCGCTGGGCGGTCAGGGCCTGCGGGTGGGTGCGCCACATGAAGCCCTCGGACACACCCGCCCGCCTCGGCCGCGTCGAAGCAGCTCGCCGCGTCGGCCGGTGACCAGGCGAACGGCTTCTCGCACAGCGCGTGCTTGGCCGCCCGGAGCGCCGCGACCGTCCGCGACGTGTGCATCGAGGCGGGCAGGGCGATGCAGACCGCGTCGATTTTCGTCGCTGGCCAGCATCGCGGCGTAGTCGGCGAAGGTGCGCTCGATGCCGGTCGAGGCCGCGAAGGCCGCGGCGCGTGCGGGGTCGCGCCCGGCGACGGCCCGGAACCGGCCCGGGTTGGCCGCGGTGACGACCTTGGCGATGCTCGCCGTGGACAGCACGCCCCATCGGAGGCCGCTCACACGCCCGCCTTCTCGCCGGCCGCGATCAGCTGCTGGGCCGCGAACCGCAGGCCCTCGATCTGGTCGAGCTCGGTGTCCTCGTGCTCGATGTTGACCGCCATGTCGGCGTCGACCGCCTTCAGCGCCTGCAGGAACGGCACCCAGAACTCGTCGCCGTGCCCCCGGCCGACGGCCACGAACTGCCAGGACGGACGCTCGGGCCACTGGTTGAGCGTGTTGTGGCCGCCCAGGTTGAGCGGGTTCCGCGCGGCCGGCGTGCGCGTGAACCGGTCGTCGAGCACCCCGAACAGGCGAACGTTGTCCTGGTTGATCCGGGTGTCCTTGGCCGCGGCGTGGAAGACCAGGTCGCCCAGGTATTCGATTGCCGCCACCGGGTCGATGCCCTGCCAGAACAGGTGGCTCGGGTCCATCTCGGCGCCGACGTGGGTCGCGCCGGTCTGCTCGACCAGGCGCCGCAGCGTGGGCGGGTTGAACACCAGGTTGTGCGGGTGCATCTCGATGCAGACCTTGACGTCGGCGGCGGCCGCCCGGGCCTGGATGTCTTTCCAGAACGGGATCGCCACCTCGTTCCACTGGTGGTCGAGGACGTCGAGCCACTGGCTGTCCCACGGGTTGACCACCCAGTTGGCGGCCGTGGCGCCGGGGTGGCCGCCGGGCAGGCCCGACATGGTCACGACGCGCTTGACTCCGAGCAGGGCGGCCACCTCGATCGTGCGGCGCAGGTCGGCGGCGTGCCGGGGACCGACCAGCGGGTCGGGGTTGAGCGGGTTGCCGTTGACGTTGAACCCGGTCAGCGTGTTGCCGGCCTGGGCGAAGCGGCCCAGGTAGTCTTCGCGGGCTCCGGCGCTGGCCAGGATGTCGTCGATCGGGATGTGCGGGGCGGCGATGAAGCCACCCGTGTTGATCTCGGCGCTGGTCAGGCCGAGTTCGCCCAGGATCTTCAGCGTCTCGTCGAGGGAACGGTCGTGCAGGCAGGCGGTGTAGGCACCGAGCTTCATGGGGGAACCCTTCAGAGCAGGACGGGCTTGTCGGTGGCGGCGACGACCGCCTCGAGGACGCGCAGGTTATGCAGGCCGTGGGCCATGTCGGGGCAGGGCGGCAGGTCGGAGAGGCCGGCGATCTGGTCGAGGAACGCCCGGGCCTGATAGACGAAGAAGTCGTTCTGCCCGTGGCCGACGGTCGGGAAATCCATCGGGAGGCCCTGCTTGAGATAGGGGTGGGACGGGCCGGCGAAGACGGTGCGCACCCCGTCGGGCGCGGTGTCGTCGACGATGCTGAACTCGGCCGGACGGGTCATCTCGAACGACGCGGTGCCGCGCTCGCAGAAGACGGTGAACTTCAGCGTGTTGGCATGCCCGTACGCCACGCGGGACAGCGAGAACGTGCCCAGCGCACCGCCGGCATAGCTGGTGGTGAAGGTGCAGACGTCCTCGTTTTCCACCGGGAGGCGCTCCTCGCTGAGCTCGACCCCGCCGGCGTGGCCCATCGCGACGCCGAGCGCGCGCGGACGGTCCTTGACCAGGGTCGCCATCGCCGTGCCCTGCACGCCCGTGGTCTCGCCGCAGAAGAACTCGGCCAGGTCGACCAGGTGGCTGCCGATGTCGGCGAGGACGCCCGAGCCGGGACCGCCCTGGTAGCGCCAGCTCATCGGGCGCTGCGGGTCGCACCCGTAGTCGCACCAGTAGTCGCCGACGAAGCTGCGCACCGGGCCGAGCGCCGCCTCGACGTGCTGCTTGACGGCGTTGATCGCGGGGGAGCGGCGGAAGGTGAAGCCGACCGCGTTGACCCGGCCGGGCGCGGCGGCGGCCGCGTCGACCATCGCCTGGGCGTCGGTGACGCTCGGGGCGAGCGGCTTCTCGCAGAGCACGTGCTTGCCGGCGGCCAGAGCCGCCTCGACGATCTCGCGGTGCAGGTTGTTGGCGACCGCGACGCTGACCGCGTCGACGTCGGGCGCGTCGATCACCGCCCGCCAGTCGGTCTCGGCCCGCTCGAAGCCGTAGCGCGTGGCGGCGTCGGCCGCGAACGGCTGGTGAAGGTCGGCGACGGCGACCAGCCGAGGGACCGGCCTGTCCAGAGAGAACACGGTGGAGGCGTTGCGGTAGGCGTTGGCGTGCGCCCGGCCGACCATGCCGGCACCGATGACGGCCACGCCGATGGGGGAGGGAGTCATGAGGAACCGCCTCTTTAAAGCGCTTTAAGTCCCTGTACTATCCAAGTCGATCTCGATTGATGTCAAGGGGGTGCGGAGGTGGATCAACGACCGCGTCTGGAGGACGTGGCCACCCGGGTCGGCGTCTCCACCGCCTCGGTCTCGCTCGTCCTGCGCGGGGTGCCCGGCCCGAGCGCCGAGACCCGGGAAAAGGTGCTGGCCGCCGCGGCCGAGCTGGGTTATCGCGCCGACCGCACCGCCAGCCTGCTCGCCCGGCGTCGCCGGCATCTGCTCGGCGTGATGATGGACGTGCTCAACCCGTTCCACGCCGAGCTCGTCGAGGAGATCCAGGTCGAGGCGGCCCGGGCGGGCTACGAGGTCGTGCTGGCCACGCTCACCCGCGACCACGACGAGAACCGGGCGATCGAGACGCTGCTCGATTTCCGGTGCGAGGCGCTGATCCTGCTCGGGACCGACGCCTCGGAGGAGCGGCTGGACGAGCTGGCCGCGCAGGCGGCGTGCATCGTGGTCGGCCGCACGGCCGGCCGGGCCCGAGTCGACGCGGTGCGCTCGGCCGACGACGTCGGCGTCGACGCGGCCCTCGATCATCTGATCGGTCTCGGTCATCGGCGCATCGCGTTCGTCGACGGCGGATCGGGCGAGGTGGCCGACGCTCGGCGCCGGGGTTACCGGCGGGCGATGCGCCGGGCCGGCCTCGATCCGCGGGTTCTGCGGGGCGATCACACCGAGGCGGGCGGCATCCGCGCCGGGCGGCGGCTGGCGGCGGCCGACGACCGGCCTACGGCGGTCGTGGCCTCCAACGACCGCCTCGCGGTCGGGCTCATGGATGCGTTTCTACGGTCCGGCATCGAGGTGCCCGAGGCCGTTTCGGTTGTCGGGTACGACGATTCCACGCTCGCCCGGCTGGCCCACATCGACCTGACCTCGGTCAATCAGGATGCCCCGTCGCAGGCGCGGCAGGCCGTGCTCGCCGCGGTCACCCGGCTCGACGGGGGCCGCACCACGCGCGAGGAGATCGTGCTGGTGCCCCGTCTCGTCGTGCGCGGGAGCACCGCCCCGCCCTAACCGCAGCTCAGGATGCCGGCCTTCGCCTTGGCCCGCAGCACGTGGGTCGCGGCGTCGGTCAGCCGCTTCTTGAACGCGGCGTCACCCCGGGCCTTCGTCATCAGCGCCGACGCCATCGGGGCCGCGTCCGACGGCTTGATCGAGAGGACGACGTCGCCGCCGGCGGCCACGAAGCGTACGGCTCTCTGACCCGCCGGCGTGCCGGCGACGGCGACCGCCGCGCCCAGGTCATCCGACATGACCAGGCCCTGGAAACCGAGCTTGTCGCGCAGCAGGCCGGTGATGATCGACGGTGAGAAGGCCGCGATGTTCTTCGGATCGAGGTGCGGATAGGACGCCGAGGAGATCATCACGCCGGCCGATCCGGCCTGGATGCCGGCCGCGAACGGCTGCAGGTAGGGGTCGTCGGCGTCGGTTGTGGAGTCGACCGCCTTGGCCGAGACGTCGGTGTTGGCGTGCACCCGCCCGAGCCCGGGGAAGTGTTTGAGAACGGTCATCACGCCGGCGTCCTGGGAGGCGCCGACGACCGTACGGATCGAGGCCGCGACCTTCTTCGGGTCGGAACCGAACTGCCGGTCGAAGCCGCCGATCGGCGGGTTGCCGTCGCCCAGCCCGGCCGGGACCGTGTCGGCGACCGGCGCGAGGTCGATCGTGACGCCGATGCCGGCCAGCCGGTGCGCGCTGTCGGCGGTGGTGTCGCGGATCGTGGCGGTCGACTCGCCGCCCAGCTTGAGCGCCGACGGCAGGCGGGGGAAGTCGGCGCCCTTGAGCGTCTGCACCTGGCCGCCCTCCTGATCGAGGGAGATCAGCAGCGGCACCGGGGAGCGTTTCTGCAGCCCGGCGATGCCGGAGCGCAGTTGCGACGCCGGTTCGGTGCTGCGGCCGTGCAGGAAGACGCCGCCCAGGTGATAGCGCGCGACCGTGTCGCCGAGGCCGCTCGGGGCGTCGACCGCGGTGCCGATCATCAGCACCTGGCCGGCCCGCTCGAACAGCGACATGCCGTCGACCGTCTGCGTGACGCAGTCGGCCGGGGGCTTGGACGACGGCGGCGGAGATGGTGAAGGGGACGGCGCCGAACTGGGCACGACACTGGGCACGACAGCGGCCGAGGCCGGAGCCGCGGCCGGCTTCGGATCATCGGCGCCGCCGATCCGCGAGACGCCGAGCACGGCGGCCACGATCACCGCCAGCGCGCCACCGATCCACCATCGCCGTTTGTCAACTGCCGTCCGGAACGTCATCGGGGCACAGGCTACTGGGTCGGCGCACTCCGCCTACGACCGGCGGAGGTCGACTATCCGCCGCATCTTGCCCATCGAACGTTCGACACCGTCCGGTTCTATGACCTCCACGCGTACGGAAATTCCGATGTTGTTCTTGATCGCGGTGGCCAGATCGTGGCCCGCGGCCTCGGCCCCCTCGGGGTTTGTCCCGGTCCGGCGCTCGACCTTGACCGTGAGCGCGTCGAGGCGCCCGTCGCGGCTGAGCACGCACTGGAAATGTGGCGCGAGGGCCGGCGTGCGCAGGATCAGCTCCTCGATCTGGGTCGGGAAGACGTTGACCCCGCGCAGGATGATCATGTCGTCGCTGCGTCCGGTGATCTTCTCGATCCGGCGCATCGGCCGGGCGGTGCCGGGCAGGAGCCGGGTGAGGTCGCGGGTGCGGTAGCGCACGACCGGCATGGCCTGCTTGGTCAGCGAGGTGAAGACCAGCTCCCCGATCTTCCCGTCGGGCAGCACCTCGCCGGTCACCGGGTCGATGATCTCCGGGTAGAAGTGGTCCTCCCAGATGTGCAGGCCGTCCTTGGTCTCGATGCACTCGTTGGCCACACCGGGGCCCATCACCTCGGACAGGCCGTAGATGTCGAGCGCGTGCATGTCGAGCCGGCCCTCGATCTCGGTGCGCAGGTCCTGGGTCCAGGGCTCGGCGCCGAAGATCCCGACCTGCAGCGACGTGGCCCGCGGGTCGACGCCCTGGCGTTCCATCTCGTCGACGATCGCCAGCATGTAGCTCGGCGTCACCATGATGATCTCGGGCTCGAAGTCGCGGATCAGCCTGACCTGCCGCTCGGTCATGCCGCCGGACACGGGGATGACCGTGCACCCGAGCTCCTCGGCGCCGTAGTGTGCGCCCAGGCCGCCGGTGAAGAGCCCGTAACCGTACGCGACGTGCACGCGGTCGCCCGGCCGGCCGCCCGAGGCGCGGATCGAGCGCGCCATCAGCCGGGCCCACGTCTTCAGGTCGTCCTTCGTATATCCGACCACGGTCGGCTGCCCGGTGGTGCCCGACGAGGCGTGCACCCGCGACACCTGCTCGCGCGGCACCGCGAACATGCCGAACGGGTAGTTGCCCCGCAGCACCGCCTTGTCGGTGAACGGGAACCTCGCCAGATCACCGAGTTCGCGCAGGTCGTCGGGGTGCACCTGCCGCTCGTCGAACATCTTGCGGTAGGGCGCCACGTTGTCGTAGGCGTGCCGTAGCGACCAGCGCAGCCGTTCCAGCTGGAGTGCGCGCAGCTCGTCGATCGAGGCCCGCTCGATCGGTTCCAGATCTTCCGGTCGGGGGACGCGGTCCTGCATTTCCGTTGCTCCTTTACACCCGCAGTCCTTCGAAGGCGATGGTGGCGACCGCGTCGGCCATGGCCTGGGCGCTGCCGCGATGAGGGCGATACCACTCGGTGAGCGAGTTGACCATGCCGAACAGCAGGCGGGCGGCGGTCGCCGGGTCGACGTCGGGGCGCACCGAGCCCTCGGCCTGCGCCTGCTTGACGAGATCGGTGACGATCCCGTCGAAGATCCGGCGCCGGGCGAGCGCGTGCTGCTCGACGGCGGTGTTGCCGCGCACGCGCAGCAGCAGCGTGACGAACTCGAAGCGCTCGTCGAGCACGAGCACGCTGCGCCGTATCAGCTGCTCGAGCCTCTTGATCGCCGGCCCGTCGAGGGACTTCACATCTTCGGCCGCCTCGAAGAGCCCGTCCACCGCCCGGTCCACCGCCATCTGCAGCAAGTGCTCTTTGCCGTTGATGTGGTGGTAGACGCTCGATTTCGTGATGCCGAGGGACTCGGCGATGTCGAACATGCTGGTCGCGTCGTAGCCGTGCTCGTTGAACAGCCGCACGGCCGCGTTGAGCACGGCATCCTGGTCATGACCGGGCCGGCCGCGCCGGCGGGGAGCGGTCACGGCTTTTCCTCCGCCGTTTCGTCCGCTTTCTTCCCCGCCTCTTTCGCCGTCGCGAGCTGCCGGCTCCGGCCGCGGAACTCGGCGACTACGTCGCCATCGCAGGTCACGGTCACGTCATAGATCCCGCTGCGACCTCTGGTCACCCTCTCCTGCGCGTACGCCGTGAGGACGTCGCCTTCGCGCGTCGGAGTGAGAAAGGAAATGTCGGCCCCAGCCGCTACGGTCACCGGGCCGTGGCTGTTGCACGCGCACGCGAACGCGGTGTCGGCGAGGAGGAAGACGAACCCACCATGTGTCATCCCGTGTCCGTTGACCATCTCGGCGGTCACCCGCATCCGCGCCGTGGCCTGCCCGTCGGCGGCCTCGAGCAGCTCGATGCCGAGCGCCTTGGAGGCGGTGTCCCGGTCGAACATGGCGTGAGCGGTTCCGGGTTGGCCGATGGAGTGTGCCACGCTTCCTCCCCGGGGTTGATTACCGACCGAACGGACGGTAGATAATGAGGACAGCCAACCGCAATGGAGCGCAGATGACAACCCCCGCCGAGTTGTTCCAGACGCATCGCGAGCTGATCGATCGCGCGATCCGGGCCGCCGCCGACCGTGACTACTGGTCGGCCTTCCCCGAGTCGCCGAGCAAGTCCGTCTACGGTGAAGAGGCCGCTCCGGCCGGCGAGCAGGCGTTCACCGCGCTGCTCGGCAAGACGTTCCCGATCGACGTGCCGGGCGCCTCCGGCACGGTGTCCACCGAGCGCTCGCCGTTCGGCCTCGAGCTGGGCGTCAGCTATCCCAAGGCCGACCCGCTCGCCCTGGTCGCGGCCGCCCGCGCCGCCACTCCGGGCTGGCGCGCCGCCGGTCCCGAGGGCCGGGCCGGCGTCGCGGTCGAGATCATCAAGCGCGTCAACGGCCGCATCTACGAGATGGCCCACGCCGTGCAGCACACCACCGGCCAGGCCTTCGTGATGGCGTTCCAGGCCGGCGGCGCCCACGCGCAGGACCGCGCGCTCGAGGCGGTGGCCTGCGCCCTGGCCGCCGCCACCCGCCTGCCCGGCAACGCCGCCTGGGCCAAGCCGCAGCGCGGCACCGACCCGCTGAGCCTGGCCAAGACCAGCACCGTCGTCGGCCGCGGCGTCGGCCTGGTCATCGGCTGCACCACGTTCCCCACCTGGAACAGCTATCCCGGCCTGTTCGCCAGCCTGGTCACCGGCAACCCGGTGATCGTCAAGCCGCACCCGGGCGCGATCCTGCCGCTCGCCATCACCGTCCAGGTCGCGCGCGAGGTGCTGGCCGAGGCCGGGCTCAACCCCGACGTGGTCACACTCGCGGTCGAGGAGCCGGGCGACGGCATCGCGGCCACCCTGGCCACCCACCCCGACGTGCGCATCGTCGACTTCACCGGCTCCAGCGAGTTCGGCAACTGGCTCGAGGCCAACGCGCGCCAGGCCGTGGTCTACACCGAGAAGTCGGGGCTCAACACCGTCATCGTCGACTCGACCGACGACTACAAGGGCATGCTGCGCAACCTGGCGTTCTCGCTGTCGCTCTACAGCGGCCAGATGTGCACGACGCCGCAAAACCTGCTGGTCCCGTCGGCCGGCATCGAGACCGACGCCGGGCACCGCGGCGTCGACGAGTTCGGCGCCGACCTCGCCGGGGCGCTCGACAAGCTGCTCGGCGACCCCAGGCGCGCGGCCGGCACGCTCGGCGCGATCGTCAACGACGGCGTGCTGAGCCGCCTGACCGAGGCCGGCACCGCGGCCACCGTGGTGCACCCGTCGGCCGAGGTCGCCGACGAGCAGTGGCCCGGCGCGACCGTCCGCACTCCCGTCGTCGTGCGGCTCGACGCGGCCGACGACAAGACCTACACCCGCGAGTGGTTCGGCCCGGTCTCGTTCCTCATCGAGACGGCGTCGACCGAGGACAGCCTGCGGATCTTCGTCGAGACCGTGCGCGCGCACGGCGCGCTGACCGCCGCGGTCTACTCGTCCTCACCCGAGGTGATCGAGGCCGCCCGCGAGGCCGCCCTCGACGCGGGTGTCCACCTGTCGGAAAACCTCAACGGCGGCGTCTTCGTCAACCAGACCGCCGCCTTCAGCGACCTGCACGGCACCGGGGCCAACCCGGCCGCCACCGCCTCGCTGACCGACGACTACTTCGTCTCCGGCCGCTTCTTCACCCTGCAGTCGCGCCACCACGTCCCGGCGGTGGGCACCGATGCCTGAGGCCTTCCTCGTCGGTGGCGTCCGCACCCCCCAGGGCAAATACGGCGGGGTCCTCGCCGGTGTGCGCCCCGACGACCTCGCGGCGCTGGTCGTCCGCGAGGCCGTCGCCCGCGCCGGCGTGCCCGCCGAGGCGATCGACGAGGTGGTGCTCGGCGCGGCCAACCAGGCCGGGGAGGACAACCGCAACGTCGCCCGCATGGCCGTGCTGCTGGCCGGCCTGCCCGACACCGTCCCGGGCTACACGGTCAACCGCCTCTGCGCGAGCGGGCTGACCGCGATCGCCTCGGCCGCCAACGCCGTACGCGCCGGGGAGGCCGACCTGGTCGTGGCCGGCGGCGTCGAGTCGATGACCCGGGCACCGTGGGTCATGCAGAAGCCGGGCACCCCGTGGGCCCGTCCCGGCGAGGTGGTCGACACGTCGCTCGGCTGGCGCTTCACCAACCCGCGGTTCACCGAGCACGACCGGGCGGCCGGCCACACCCCGGACGACCGCCGGGTCACGCTCACCATGGGCGAGACGGCCGAGGAGGTCGCGACCCTCGACGGCATCACCCGCGAGGAGAGTGACGCGTTCGCCCTCCGCAGCCACCAGCGCGCGGTCGCCGCGATCGACGCCGGCCGCTTCGACGCCGAGATCGTCCCGGTCGGCGACGTGACCACCGACGAGATCCCGCGCCGCGGCTCGACCTTGGAGAAGCTGGCCGGTCTCAAGCCGGTCTTCCGCTCCGGCGGCGTGGTCACGGCCGCCTCGTCGTCCCCGCTCTCCGACGGCGCGGCCGCCCTGGTCGTGGCCAGCGGCGAGGCGGTCGAGCGCTACGGCCTGACCCCGCGCGCCCGGGTCGTCACGTCGGCCAGCGCCGGCGTGCCGCCCCAGATCATGGGCCTGGGCCCGGTGCCGGCCACCGAAAAGGCCCTGGCCCGCGCCGGCTGGGCCGCCGGCGACCTCGACGCGGTCGAGCTCAACGAGGCCTTCGCGGTCCAGTCCCTGGCCGTGATCCGCCGCCTGAAGCTCGGCGAGGCCCGGGTCAACGCCGACGGCGGCGCCATCGCCCTCGGTCACCCCCTCGGCTGCTCCGGCGCCCGCCTCACCGTCACTCTGCTCGGCCGCATGGAACGCGAGTCGGCCCGCCGCGGCCTGGCCACCCTCTGCGTCGGCGTAGGCCAGGGCGTAGCCATGCTCCTGGAGCGCCCGTGACCACCCCGCCACCGCCCGACGCGGCACTCGCCCGCTCCCGGCCCGTCGCGGCGGCCCGGGTCCGGGCTGACGCGGCGGGTGCCGGCGCTTTGGGGGTGCGGTCGTGAGCGGCACGCTGGTGGTTGAGGAGGCGGCCGACCGGGTGGTCGTCACGCTGCGGCGGCCCGAGGCGCGGAACGCGATCAATGCGGCCATGGTGCGGGAGTTGCATGAGGTGTGTGCGGTCCTGGAGGAGCAGCCGCGGCTGCTGCTCATCACCGGGGACGGCGGCACGTTCGCGGCCGGGGCCGACATCGGGGAGTTGCGGGAGCGCGGGCGCGACCAGGCGCTGCAGGGCATCAACAGCCGGCTCTTCGACCGCATCGCGCGGTTGCCGTTGCCGACGGTGGCGGCGGTCGACGGCTATGCGCTCGGCGGGGGCGCCGAGCTGACCTACGCCTGCGACATCCGGATCGCCTCGCCGGCCGCGGTCTTCGGCAACCCGGAGCCGGGCCTCGGTATTCTGGCCGCGGCCGGCGCGACCTGGCGGCTGCGCGAGCTGGTCGGGGCCTCGGTCGCCAAGCAGGTGCTGCTCGCCGGGCGGCGCCTCGACGCCGAGGAGGCGCACCGGCTCGGCCTGGTCGCCGAGGTGGTCCCGGCCGGCGAACTCCTCAAGCGGGCGCATTCGCTGCTCGACCGCATGGCCCGGTCGGGGCCGCTCGCGCTGCGCCTGACCAAGCTGGTCGCCGACGCGCCGGGCGCACACCCGCTGACCGACGACCTGGCCCAGGCCATTCTCTTCGAGTCCGACGACAAGCGGGCCCGCATGGACGCTTTCCTCTCCGGAGGCCGCTAGTGACGACGTTTCCCGCCCCGTCCGAGCCCGTTCCCGAGGCATCGACTACCGCAACCGAGTCGTCCGCTTCGGCGGCCGCGGCCGTGCCCAAGATTGTGGGGGTGATCGGCGGCGGGCGGATGGGATCCGGGATCGCCCAGGTCTTCGCCACGGCCGGGGCCGTGGTGTGCCTGGTCGAGCAGGATCGGGCGGCCGCGGCGGCGGCGCGCGACCGGGTCGCCATGGGGCTGCTGCGGGCCGGTGAGAAGGGCAAGTTGACCGAGTCGCCGGACGCCGTGCTCGAGCGGCTGACGTTGGTCGACGACGTCAGCGGGCTTCCGGTCGATGCCGATCTGGTTGTCGAGGCGGTGCCGGAGGACGCGGCGCTCAAGGTGCGGGTGCTGGCCGCGGCCGAGCGGTCGGTCGGCGAAGCCACCGTGCTGGCCACCAACACCAGCTCGCTGTCGATTGCCGGGCTGGCGGACGGGTTGGAGAGGCCGGAGCGGTTCGTCGGCATGCACTTCTTCAACCCGGTGCCGGCCAGTGCGCTCGTGGAGATCGTCGTCGGACCGCGTACGGCTGGAAGCGCGCGCGAAGCGGCGCGTGCGTGGGTCGCCGGGCTGGGTAAGACGGAGGTTGTAGTCCGTGATTCGCCGGGGTTCGCGACCAGCCGCCTCGGCGTGCTGCTCGGGCTGGAGGCGATGCGGATGCTTCAGGAGGGGGTGGCCGACGCGGCCGCGATCGACCGCGCGATGGAGCTGGGCTACCGGCATCCGATGGGGCCGCTGCGCTCCACCGACCTGGTCGGCCTCGACGTGCGGCTCGCCATCGCCGAGCACCTGCACCGTGAGCTGGGGGAGCGGTTCGAGCCGCCGCGGCTGCTGCGCGACAAGGTGGCCCGCGGTGAGCTGGGCCGCAAGACCGGCCAAGGGTTCTTCACCTGGGAGGCATCATGACCGATCTCGCGACCGGCGAGCGCACGTTCGCCGAGACGATCGAGAGGGACCAGCGGGTCGAGCCGCGCGACTGGATGCCGGACGGCTACCGCAAGACGATGATCCGGCAGATCGCGCAGCACGCGCACTCCGAGATCATCGGCATGCAGCCGGAAGGCGGCTGGATCACCCGCGCGCCCTCGCTGCGCCGCAAGGCGATCCTGCTGGCCAAGGTGCAGGACGAGGCCGGGCACGGGCTCTACCTCTACTCGGCGGCGGAGACGCTCGGCGCCGACCGGGGTGATCTCACCCGGCGGCTGATCGAGGGGCGGCAGAAGTACTCGTCGATCTTCAACTATCCGACGCTGTCGTTCGCCGATGTCGGAGTGATCGGCTGGCTGGTCGACGGGGCGGCGATCTGCAACCAGGTGCCGCTGTGCCGCAGCTCCTACGGGCCCTACGCGCGGGCGATGATCCGCATCTGCAAGGAGGAGTCCTTCCACCAGCGGCAGGGCTACGAGCTGCTGATGACCATGATGCGGGGCAGCGACGAGCAGCGCGCCATGGTGCAGGACGCGGTCGACCGCTGGTGGTGGCCGTCGCTGATGATGTTCGGGCCGCCGGACGCCGACTCGCCCAACAGCGCGCAGTCGATGGCTTGGCGGATCAAGCGGCACAGCAACGACGACCTGCGGCAGCGGTTCGTCGACATGAGCGCGCCGCAGGCCGAGGCGCTCGGTGTGACGCTGCCCGACCCGGCCCTGAAGTGGAACGCCGAGCGGGAGCACTACGACTTCGGCGCGATCGACTGGGACGAGTTCAAGAAGGTCATCTCCGGCGGCGGGCCGCTGAACCGGGAACGGATCGCGCACCGCAAGCGCGCCGACGACGAGGGAGCCTGGGTGCGCGAGGCGGCGGCTGCCCACGCGCGTAAACAGCGGGAAGGAGCGCGCGCATGAGCGACGACATCAAGCACGAGTGGCCGCTGTTCGAGGTGTTCGTGCGGGCCAAGCGAGGGCTCAACCACGTGCACGTCGGGTCGCTGCGAGCCGCCGACCACCAGATGGCGCTGCACCACGCCCGCGACCTCTACACGCGGCGCAACGAGGGCGTGAGCATCTGGGTCGTGCGCTCCGACGACGTGGTCTCGTCGGGGCCGGACGACAAGGAGGCGTTCTTCGAACCGAGTGGCGACAAGATGTACCGCCACCCGACGTACTACTCCATCCCCGACTCCGTCCCGCACATCTGAGGCGGCCATGTCCTTCGACGACGCGTACGAGGCACTGACCGATCACGATGACGACGCGCGCTGGGCGTACGGGACCGGGTTCTCCGACCCGATGGCCGGCGTGCCGACCGAGGTCCCTTCCGACGTGGACCGGGGCGACCTGATGGCCTACTGCCTGATGCTCGGCGACGACGCGCTGATCCTGTCGCACCGGTTGCAGCAGTGGGTGACCCGTGCGCCCGAACTGGAGGACGAGCTGGCGATCGCCAACATCGGGCTCGACCTGCTCGGGCAGGCGCGGCTCCTGCTCACCCGGGCCGGCGAGGTCGAGGGGGCGGGGCGGGGCGAGGACGCGCTGGCCTACCTGCGCGATCCGGGCGAGTTCCGGCACGTCGCGCTGGCCGAGGGCGAGGACGCCGACTTCGCCCACCTCGTGGCGCGGCTGCTGGTCTTCGCGACGTGGCGGCTCGCGCTGCTCGACCGGCTCACCGGGTCGCGCGACCCGGTGCTCGCGGCGATCGCGGCCAAGGGGGTCAAGGAGGTGACGTACCACCGGGAGTACGCGGCCCAGTGGGTCGTCCGGCTCGGCGACGGGACCGAGCTGTCCCATGAACGCATGCAGGCCGGGCTCGACGCGGTCTGGCCGCTGACCGCCGAGCTGTTCCGGCCGCACGCGATCGAGTCGCGGCTGGCCGCGGCCGGAGTCGCCGTCGACTCGTCGCGGCTTCGGGACGAGTTCGTGGCCGTGGTCGAACAGGTGCAGGAGGCGGCCACCCTGCGACACCCGGCCGACGGTGGCGTGGACACCAGCGGGCTCGAATCCGTCGGCGGGCGGGACGGGGTGCACGGGGAAAAGCTGGTCGCGATCCTCGAGGAGATGCAGGGGCTGGCGCGCGCGATGCCGGGGAGCACCTGGTGAGCGCGGTCGACATAGTGAGCGCGGCTGATGTGGTCGGCGCGGTGGCTGATCCGGAGCTGCCGATGCTGACGCTCGGTGACCTCGGGATCGTGCGGGACGTCCGGGACGGCGAGCAGGGGGTGGTCGTGACGATCACGCCTACGTACTCGGGGTGTCCGGCCATGGAGACGATCCGCGACGACATCGTCGGGGCGCTGCGGTCGGCCGGATTTGGGCGGGCCGAGGTGCGTACGGTCCTCGCGCCGGCCTGGAGCAGCGACTGGATCTCGGCGGCCGGGCGGGCGAAGCTCGCCGCGGCCGGCATCTCGCCGCCCGGCCCGGCGCCGCGCCGGGCGAGTGGGCCGGTTCCGCTGGTTCTGGGTACGCGGCCGGGCCTCGTGGCCTGCCCGAACTGTGGGCATCAGGAGACCGAGCGGATCGCCGCGTTCAGTGCGACCGCCTGCCGTGAGCTGCGGCGCTGCCCGGAGTGCCGGGAGCCGTTCGAGCACGTGAAGGAGATCTGACGTGGCGGTGCGGGGGTTCCACGAGCTGCGGGTCGCCGCGGTCGAGCGGCTGTGCGGCGACGCCGTCGCGGTCACCTTCGACGTGCCCGAAGAGTTGGCGGCCACGTTCGCCTTTCGGCCCGGTCAATCGTTGACGGTCCGCAAGACCGAGGAGCGGCGGTCCTACTCGATCTGTGCGCCGGCCGGGGCGCGGCCGCGGATCGGCGTCCGTGAGGTGCCGGGCGGGCTGGTGTCCGGCTGGCTCGTCAACGAGGTGCGGGTCGGCGACCGGGTCGAGGTGGCGCCGCCGTCGGGCACGTTCACGCCCGACCTGGAAGCCGGCGGGCGGCACGTGATGATCGCGGCGGGCTCGGGGATCACCCCGGTGATGTCGATCGCGGCGTCGCTGCTGCGCAATCCGAAGGCGCAGGTCAGCATCCTGTACGGCAACCGGCGGGCGGCGACCGTGATGTTCGCCGACGAGCTGGCCGACCTGAAGGACGCTCACCCGTCCCGGCTCGAACTGGTGCATCTGCTCTCCCGGGAGGCCCGCGAGGTCGACCTGCTCAGCGGGCGGCTCGACGCCGAGAAGCTGCGGACCCTGCTGCCGCTGCTGCTCGACGTGCCCGGGGTCGAGCACTGGTGGTTGTGCGGGCCGTTCGGCATGGTCACCGACGCGACCCAGGTGCTGAGCGAGGCCGGTGTGGCGCCCGAGCGGATCCACCGGGAGCTGTTCTGGGTCGACGAGGCGCCGCCCGAGCCGGTCCGCCCGGAGGATGCCCCGGCCGGGCCCGGCAGCGAGGTGACCGTGGTGCTCGACGGCCGGTCCACGACCGTGACCGTCCCGGAGGGCGCGACGGTTCTGGAGGGGGCGCAGCGGGTGCGGCCCGACCTGCCTTTCGCCTGCAAGGGTGGGGTGTGCGGCACGTGCCGGGCCCGGGTGCTCGACGGGGAGGTGGCGATGCGGCGCAACTTCGCGCTCGAGCCGGGCGAGTTGGCGGCCGGGTTCGTCCTGACCTGCCAGTCCAGGCCGACGACGGAGAAGGTGACCGTCACCTACGACGACTGACCCGCTCGACGCCCGGCCCGCGGGCGGCGCCGAGGGTCCGACCGAGGGCCGCGGACGGTTCGAACCGCGGGCGGGGCCGCCCAGGCCCGGTGTGGGTGAGCCGCGCGGGGCGAGCACCGTGCTGGGGGCGCGGTGCGGGTGGCTGCGCGTGGCCAGGCGCGGTGCCGAGGCGCGGTGCGGGTGGGCTGCGCGAGGCGCGGTGGCGGGTCGCGGTGCCGGTGGGCTGGGCAGGGCGAGGCGGGGCGCGATGCGGGTGGGCCGCCGCGGTGGCGTTGCGGTGCCGGTGAGCTGGGTGAGGCGCGGTGGCGGGTCGCGGTGCGGGTGGGCTGGGTGAGGCGCGGTGGCGGGTCGCGGTGCCGGTCGGCGAGGCGAGGCGAGGCGGGGCGCGATGCGGGTGGGCCGCCGCGGTGGCGAGGGCGCGGTGCGGGTGGCCGCACGGTAGCGGGGCGGATCCGGGCGGACTCCCGGGTGACGGAAGGCCATACGCGCGGGCGGAGACCGGCTGGGATGCGGGGCGTTCACTCGCGGGGGTCTGGTCTTCACCCGGGGGTGGGCGCGCCGACGGTTGCGACGTTTGCTGCGGCTTAGGGTCGGCGGGTGCCTTTCGCCCGTATTGCGACCGCCGTCACGGTGACCCTGCTGGTGGGGTTGGCCGGCTGCGGTCACGACCCGAAGCCCTCGACGGTTGCCGCGCCCGCGGCCGCGGTCACCGACGTACCCCTGGAAGGCCCGACCGGCGCGGCAGCCGGGACCGAACTGCCGCCGACGGCGCCGACGGCGGCGCGGGCGACGACGGCGACGAAGAAGCC
>NZ_JBFBAD010000181.1:0-17773 GCF_040682075.1 Actinoplanes sp. NPDC051411
GCGGGGTGTTAGCTGGCGGTTTTACCCCGGGGGGTGTCGGGGCCGCCCCCGGGGGGCCGCGCCCGCCGGCGGGGGGGGGGGCCCGGGGCGGGGGCCCCCGCCCCCCCCCCCCCCCCCCACGCCCAGGTGTCGGTCTACGGCGCCGTGGCGCGCAAGCCGTGACCGTCGGCGGCCGGTGTTGCCGGGTATTCGGCCGTCTTGTGCCATTTGATACCTGAAATTCGACGCCGTTGAAGTCAGCCCTCCGGGGTGCCGAGCCGCCGGACGGCTAGGCTCCGGACTGTCGAAGATCGTCGGAGAAGCCGGTGAAAATCCGGCTCGGTCGCGCCACTGTGACCAGCCTCGCGGGCTGGAAGTCAGACCTCCGCCGATCACCGGACCCGAGTAGGCGGGACGCGAGATCCCGCAGGAGGTCGCATGAGCCCGTCCGGCACCATTCTCACCACCTGGACCAGACGTGACTGGTGGCAGTCCGCCGGACTGCTGGGGTTCATCGCCCTGCTGCACGTGGTCGCGTTCGGGTTGCTGCTCGGCGTGATCGGCCCCGCTCATCTGCGGCTGGGCACGCAGGCCTTCGGCGTCGGACTGGGCATCACCGCCTACACCTACGGGCTGCGGCACGCGTTCGACGCCGACCACATCGCCGCGATCGACAACACCACCCGCAAGCTGCGCGGCGACGGCAAACGGCCGAAGTCGGTCGGATTCTGGTTCGCGATGGGGCATTCGAGCGTGGTGGCCGGTCTGGCGGCGCTGGTCGCGGCCGGCGCGCACGCGGTCTCCGACCTGACCACCGACGGCACGGCCGCACGAACCACCCTCGGGTTGATCAGCACCGGCGTGTCCGGCACCTTCCTCTACGTCATCGCCGGGTTGAACCTGGTCGCGCTGATCGGCATCGTCCGGCTCTTCCGGACCATGCGCTCGGGTGAGCTCGACGAGCAGAAACTCGAGGAACACCTGCAGTCGCGCGGCCTCATCGCCCGCATCCTGGGCCGGCTCACGCGTACGATCACCCGGCCCGGCCAGATGTACTTCATCGGCCTGCTGTTCGGTATCGGCTTCGACACCGCCACCGAGATCGCGCTGCTGGTGTTGGCCGGCAGCGGCGCCGCCGCCGGCCTGCCCTGGTACGCCCTGCTGACCCTGCCGCTGTTGTTCGCGGCCGGGATGAGCCTGCTCGACACCCTGGACGGTCTGTTCATGAGCGTCGCCTACGACTGGGCGTTCCTCAACCCGGTCCGCAAGGTCTACTACAACATCTCGATCACCGGGCTGTCGGTGGCGGTGGCGTTCCTGGTCGGCTCGATCGAACTGATCGGTGTGCTGCACGACGACGCCGGCCTGGTCGACCCGTTCACCAGCTGGGTCAGCGACATCGACCTCAACAACGTCGGCTTCATCATCGTCGGCCTGTTCGCCCTGACCTGGATCGTCGCGACCGGCTACTGGCGCTTCGCCCGGGTCGAGGACAAGTGGGCCACCGCCGATCAGATCAGCCGGCGGGTGCGGTGACGGTGGTTGTCACCGGGGACAGCGGTCACGATCCTTCTTGTGCCCCTACTGTCGGTCGAAAGGCCCGGAAAGTTCCGCAGATCAAATAGTTGTCGGGCACCGGAACCGCGGCCGGCGCCGTGCGTATGTTGGCGGCGTGGTGACAACGATGCCCGCACCGGCGGCCACGCTCGGTGAGCTGGAGCTGGCGATAACCGGTATGACCTGCGCGGCGTGTGCCGCCCGGGTGCAGAAGCAGCTCGGCCGGCTCGACGGTGTCTCGGCCTCGGTCAACCTGGCGACCGAGAAGGCGACCGTACGCCTGGACGCCGCGGTGCCGGTCGAGGCGCTGATCGCCCAGGTCGAGAAGGCGGGCTACGGCGCCACGGTGGTCGAGCCCGAGGCGCCGGCGCCGACCGGTGACGCCGACCGGGTGCGCGAGTTGTGGCGGCGGCTGGTGGTCGCCCTGCTGCTCGGCGTCCCGCTGGCCGACCTGTCGACGACTCTGGTGCTGGTGCCCTCGCTGCGGTTTCCCGGCTGGCAGTGGGTGCTGCTGGCGTTGACGTTGCCGGTGGTCACCTGGTGCGCCTGGCCGTTTCACCGCCGGGCCCTCGTCGCCGCCCGGCACGGCGGCAGTTCGATGGACACCCTGGTCTCCCTCGGCGTGGTCACGGCCTCGGTCTGGTCGTTCTACACCGTGTTCCACGACGGCGACGCCTACTCCGGCACGCACGCGTGGGGCCTGCTGTTTCAGCCCGCCGGGTCGGTCTATCTCGATGTCGCCGCCGGGGTGACGGTGTTCGTGCTGGCCGGCCGCATGTTCGAGGCCAAGGCCCGCCGGGCCGCGGGCGACGCGTTGCGCGCGCTGGCCCGGGTCGGTGCCAAACAGGCGACCCGGCTGCGGGCCGACGGCACCGAGGAACGGGTGCCGGCGACCACGGTCCGGGCCGGCGACCGGCTGGTGGTGCGGCCGGGCGAGACGATCGCCGCCGACGGCGAGGTCGAGGAGGGTTCGAGCGCGGTCGACCTGTCGGCGATGACCGGCGAATCGGTGCCGGTCGAGGTCGGCCCGGGGGACCCGGTCACCGGCGGTACGGTCACGGTCGCCGGGCGCCTGATCGTACGGGCGTCCCGCGTCGGCGCCGACACTCAGCTGTCCCAGCTCGTACGCCTCGTCGAGCGCGCCCAGACCGACAAGGCGCGCGTGCAGCGCCTGGCCGACCGCATCTCCTCGGTTTTCGTGCCGGTCGTGATCGCGCTGGCCGTGGTGACCGGTCTCGTGTGGGCGCTGGCCGGAGCCGCCCCGCAGCGGGCGATCAGCGTCGGCCTGGCCGTGCTGATCATCGCCTGCCCGTGCGCGCTCGGCCTGGCCACCCCGACCGCGCTGCTGGCCGCTTCCGGCCGCGGCGCCCAGCTCGGTGTCTTCGTCAAGGGCCACCAGGCGCTGGAGTCGGCCCGGGCGATCGACACCGTGGTCCTCGACAAGACCGGCACCGTCACGACCGGCCGGATGAAGGTCGCCGACCTGTGGACCGCCGACGGCGTCGACCGGGCCACCCTGCTCGCCGACGCGGGCGCGGTCGAGAACGCGGCCGAGCATGTCATCGGCCGGGCCGTCGCCGCGTACGCGCTGCGCGAGAACGGCGGTCTCTCGCCGGTCGACGAGTTCCGCGCGCTGCCGGGCCTCGGGGCGCGGGGCCGGGTCGACGGCCGCCTCGTGCTGGTCGGATCGGCCCGGCTGCTGGCCGAGCGGCAGGTGCCACTGCCCGAGGGGCGCTGGGACGATCGGGCCGGCACCATCGTGCTGGTCGCGGTCGACGGGCAGGTCGCCGGCGGGTTGCTGCTGACCGACACGGTGAAACCATCGGCTGCCGGTGCGGTCACCGCCCTGCGCGAGATGGGGCTGCGTACGGTTCTGCTCACCGGTGACAACCGGGCCGCCGCCGAGGCGGTGGCCGCGACGCTTCGCGTGGATGAGGTCATCGCCGAGGTGTTGCCGGCCGACAAGGCGGCCACCATCGAAGGCCTGCAGGCCGCGGGCCACATCGTGGCCATGGTCGGCGACGGCGTGAACGACGCTCCCGCTCTGGCCCGCGCCGACCTGGGCCTGGCCGTGCTGACCGGCACCGACGTCGCGATCGGGGCCGCCGACATCGTCCTGGTCCGCGACGACCTGGACGTGGTGCCCACCGCCATCACCCTGGCCCGCCGCACACTGGGCACGATCCGGGTCAACCTGTTCTGGGCCTTCGGCTACAACGTGCTGGCCCTGCCGATCGCCGCCGCGGGCCTGCTCAACCCGCTGATCTCGAGCGGCGCCATGGCCCTGTCATCGCTGCTGGTCGTCTCCAACAGCCTGCGCCTGCGGAAGTAAGGAAGACGATGTCATGGTGCTGATCGCCGCATCCGGGCCCACCTCGGCCCAGCTCGCGGCCGACTGGATCTTCCGTCCGCTGGTGACCGTGCCGCTGGCGGTCGCCGCCGTCCTCTACCTGTGGGGCGTCGCCCGGGTGATGCGCCGGGCCCACGGATCCCGGTGGCCGCTGACCCGCACCGGCTCGTTCCTGGCCGGCCTCGCGGTCATCGCGGTCGCCTGCCAGTCGGCGATCGAGAAGTACGGCACCACGTTCTTCTGGATCCACATGGCCCAGCACCTGCTGCTGATCATGGTGGCCCCGGCGCTGATCATCCACGGGCGTCCGCTGATCCTCACCCTGCACGCCGCCCGCAACCCGTGGCACACCCGGTTCAAACGGATCCTGCGCTCGCGGGCGGTCACCGTCCTGACCCACCCGTTCCTGACCTTCCCCCTCTACATCGTGGTCGTCGTCGGCACCCACCTGACCTCGTTCAACAACGTCGCGGTCACCCACCGGTGGGCGGCCGTCGCCGAACAGGTCGCCTACCTCGGCTCGGGCTACCTCTACCTGCTGTCCGGGTTCGGTGAGGAACCGATCCGCTGGCGGCTGTCCCACCCGGCCAAGATGCTGGTCCTGGTGCTGTCCATGTCGGTCGACACGTTCACCGGCATCACCCTGCTGATGGCCGGCAGCAACCCGTGGCCCGCGTACGCCGCCCAGCACCACACCTGGGGACCGGACCTGCTCACCGACGTGCACTACGGCGGCGCGATGATGTGGGTCGGCGGCGACAGCATCATGATCGCTCTGATCCTGACCGCGCTGGTGCCGTGGGTGGCGGGCCGCAACCGCAACACCATTCGGATGCCGTTCGTGGAGAAGGCGCGCCGGGCCACCCTCGACCGCTACGACGGCTACCTGCCGGCCGGTGTGGCCAGCAAGCGGGACGTCGACGAGGACGAGCGCCGGCTCGACGCGTACAACGCCTGGCTGGCCGCGATGGCCGAACAGGACCGCCAGAGGACCGCCCGGTGATCGGTCTCGCCTCGCCGCGCTGGATCCTGAGCGCGGCCTTCGCCGTGACTTCGGGCTGTCACCTGGCGCGCTGTCTGCGTCCCGGGCACCTTCGCCCGCCATGGTTTGAGTCCGTCGCCTGCTTCCAGCGACATAGCCGGGTCGAGCCGGTCGTCAGTCTTGGCGCGGCCCCGGCTCCTCAAAGATTCTGGAGCAGACGGCGGTACCACGTCACGCCGTCGTGGAAGTCCTTCACGCCCAGGCGTTCATCGTAGGAGTGGATCGCGGCACGTTGATCCCTCGACATCCGTAGCGGCGCGTAACGGTAGACGCGCGGGCAGATCGCGGTGAAGTACCGGGAGTCGGTCGCGGCCATCATGATGTACGGAACGGTGACGGCTTCGGGGAACACGTCGCCGACGGTCGTCTCCAGCAATCGGAAGGCGTCGTCGTCGATCGGCGAGAGCGGGCACGGCTCGTTGCGGTCGACGACCTCGATGGTCACGTGGTCGTCGCCGATAGCCCGACGCATGCGCGTCAAAACATCGTCCACCCGGTCGCCGGCCATGACCCGGATGTTGACCCCGGCGACCGCGGTCGTCGCGACGACGTTGAGGGCGGGCGAGCCCGACAGCGTCGTGGCCACCGCGGTCGTGCGGGTCATCGACGACGACTCCGGCCCGAGCCGGCCGAGGACGGCGGCGAGCAGCGGCCGCAGCCGGCCGGCCTGCTTCGCGAGCGGGCGCAGGACCGCCGGGGCGTACGGGGTGAGCCGGCGGAAGAACTCGACCGTCGCGTCCGGCACGTACGCGGGGTGTTTGATCGCGTCGATCCTGGTGACCGCCCGGGCCAGGCGTGCGGTCGGGCCCAGCCGGGCGGGCACCGAGGCGTGCCCGCCGCGGCCCTCGACGCGCAGCTCGATGTTCGTCACGCCCTTCTCGGCGACGCCGACGACCGCCAGCGGCACCTCGACGCCCGGGAGGACGCCGGACGCGACCGCGCCGCCCTCGTCGAGCACGAACCACGGCTCGACGCCCCGCCGGCGCAGTTCCTCGACAGCTGCCGAGGCCGAGCCGCCGGTGACTTCCTCGTCGCAGCCGGAGAACAGCCAGACGTCCCGCGCCGGGGTGAAGCCGTCGGCGAGCAGGCTTTCGACCGCGGCGCACGCCGCGACGAGCGGGCCTTTGTCGTCGAGGGTGCCGCGGCCCCAGACGTAGCCGTCGACGACCTCGGCGCCGAAGGGATCATGCTGCCACGGGTCGCCCGGCTCGACCGGCACGACGTCGTGATGAGCCATGAGTACGACCGGTTTTCCGGCCTCGCCGGAGAAGCCGGCCCAGTGGAAGAGCAGACCGTCCGAGCCGACCCGGGTCAGGTCGAGGTGGTCGTGCAGCAAGGGAAAGTGTGCCCGCAGCTCGGCGTGGAAGCGTTCGAACACGCCGTCCTCGATGTCCTCGGCGCGGCGGCGGCTGACGGTGGGAATCCGCACCAGCGCGCGCAAGGCGTCGAGCGCCGCGTCGGTGGAGGCGGCACTCGCGGCATCCAGCACGTGACGACTTTACCGGGCCGTCCTTGTGACAGGCGGGCCCGTCCGGATGACTCCGGGCGGGCCCGCACCGCAAGGCCGGCCTCTCTTGCTCGCGGTCAGCGCAGGTATTTCTCCCACGGGCCGGTGATGGCCAGGGTGATGCCGGGGACCTGGATGTTGACGAACAGAACGCGGCCGTCGGGGGAGAAGGTCGGGCCGGTGAACTCGGAGTAGGTCGGGACGCCGTTCGACGTGCCGTTGCTGATCATGTTGCGGGCGATCGCGTAGGTCGGGCCGCCGGGCACCGAGCTGAGCACGTGCGAGGCGCGGACGCCGTCCTCGGCCAGCACCAGCGTGCCCCACGGGGTGACGGTGACGTTGTCGGGGCCGTCGAAGGTCAGGTCGGCGTACTTCGGGTAGGCGCCCTCGGTCTCGGCGGCCGGGTTGTGCGGGAAGTAGGTGACCAGCGTGATCGTCTGGTCGGCGTAGTCGTAGAACCAGACCATGCCGTCGTGCCTGGTCGCGTCGGCCGGTAGGTCGCCGGCGGCGAAGGCGAAGCTGTTGACGATGTACGCGCCCCGGCCGTTGCTCCAGACGCCCTCGAACTTCTTGCCGCGGGTGACCGTGCCGTCGGTGAACTGGGTGCGGATCGTCCGGGTCGTGGCGTCGCGGTCGGGGACCTCGATCCAGGTCACCTTGAACGGGCGGCCGAGCTGGGCCGAGGTCAGGTAGGAGACGTCGGGCAGGATGCTGCCGTCGTCCAGGCGGATCTGCATCGCCTCGAGCGTGCCCGCGGTGTCGCCGAGGATGGTGGCCAGGCCGCGGCCGATCCGGGCGCCGTGCGGCGCGGTCCAGCGGTAGAACAGCCCGTTGGGGCCGCTGGCGTCCTCGGAGAGGTAGATGTGCCTGAGGTTCGGCTCGACCGCCAGGGCCTCGTGCTCGAACCGGCCCAGTGCCTTGATCGGCTTGGGCAGCTGGTGCTTCGAGTCGGTGTCGAACACCTCGAAGACGTAGCCGTGGTTCTTCTCGTAGGTGCCGGTCAGCCCGGCCGCCGACCACGTGGTGCCGGCGTTGATGAACGTCTCCTCGCAGGTCAGCCACGTGCCCCACGGGGTGACGCCACCGGCACAGTTGCGTACGGTGCCGGAGATGCCGACCCACTCGGCGCCGCGCCTGCCGTTGCCGTCGGTGGTCAGCACCGTGCAGCCGCCGGCCGCCGCCGCGCCCGGGTCGTAGACCGTGCCGGCGACGTGCTGGACGCCGAACTCCGACATGTGCGGCGTCATCTCGTGGTTCTGGATGAGCGTCAGCCGGTTGTGGCCGGCGTCGACCACGCCGGTGCCGTCGTGGTAGGCGGGCGTCTTGCCCTGGCCGAAGGACAGGTCGCTCTGGCCCTCCCGGCTCACGATCTGGTAGGAGAAGCCGGCCGGGAGCGCGAGGATGCCGTGGGGGTCATCCTCCAGCGGCGGGAACGGGCGCCCGCCGGACGACGGGCGGGGCGAGGCGGCCGCGGGCTCGGCCAGGCTGGGCAGCACGCCGGCGACGGACAGTCCGACACCGGCGGCGGCACCGCCGGTGAGGATCTGACGACGAGAGACGACCATATGGGACTCCTGCGGATCGGTCATGGCTCCATTACTGACTTGATGAGCCTCGAAGTAAACTCTGGACCTTCGGGAAACGCCGGGTGTCGGGAAGATGGTGAACGGGCGATGTTCGGCCCCGATTCGCAGAACTGAGCCGAATCGGCCCGCCGTGCGTATGTAGGTAGGTGAGCTCTTGGAAAGGCCGGCTCCGCGGGCCGGCCGGCATCGGTACCGCGCTGGTGGCCGCCGTCGCGCTGCTGGTGCTCCCGGCGGCCGGCAAGCAACCCGTCCCGGCGCCGGCGGCGATGGACCTGGCCTGGCCGCAGGTCAAGCACGCGGCGCTGGCGGCCACGCTGGCCGACGGTACGGCGTACGAGCCCGGGCTGTTCCTGACCGCCGACACGTCGATCGGCACCGCGCCGAGCAAGGACCGCAAGTCGATGCGGCTCCTCGAACACCGGCCCACCGGCCCGGACGTGCTGATCCGCAAGCTGCCCCAGAAGGGGTACCCCTCGTTCTCGGCGATCACCGCGGCCGGCGACACGCTGGTCTGGATCGAGCGCGTCGGCAGCGGGCCGCCCTCGATCTGGACCTCCGGCCTGCGCCGGCCCGCGCCGCGCCGGCTCACCGCCGACGCGGGCGACGTCCAGTCCGACCAGTCGACCTTTGACCTGGTCATCGCCGGTGGCCAGGTCTACTGGACGGCGTCCGGCGCGGCCCGGGTCACCGAGGTGCGGTCGGTCGCGCTGAGCGGTGGGCCGGTTTCCGTACGCCCCGAGCCCGGCGACTGGAAACTGACCGCCTGGCCGTACCTGGTCAACGGGGTGACCGAGACCACCGGCACCACCGCGATCCGCGACCTGCGGACCGGACGGGACCAGGCCGTCCGCGGCAACGACCGGGCGACCACCCGCTGCAGCGCCACCTGGTGTGAGGTGGTCGGCGGCACGACCGGCGGCACGACCGTCGAGCTGATGCGGCCCGACGGCAGCCACCGCCAGAAGATCGGCGGGGACGACATCGCCGGCGCCATCAGCGACCCGGTGGTCCTCGACCGCTTCGAGATCTTGGCCCAGATCGACGACAACACCCAGCTCACCAACCACGTGCAGTTGATCGCGTACGAGCTCGCGACCCGCCGCCAGGTCGTGCTCAGCCCGGATGCGTTCGGCATCGCGTACCGGGCCGGGGTGCTCTGGTGGTCGACCGGCACCGACGCCGATTTCGTCCGCCACGCCGTCGACCTGCGTACCGTCTGAAAGTCAGGAGAGCCACCGTGACCACCGACCTGCTGAGCCCGCCCCGGGTGGAGGCTCCGCCAGCGGCCCCGGGCGATGCGCCGGGACCGCGACGGCGTAGCCGGGCAGTCGAGATCCTGGCCGCCGGCCTGGTGCTGCTGATCGTCGTGCGGGGCCCGCTCGCCTCACTGGTCTCCAACCCGCGGCTGTCGACCTGGATGACCGTGTTCGTGTCGGTGCTGGTCCAGGCCACGCCGTTCCTGGTGCTCGGGGTGCTGCTGTCGGCCGCGATCGCGGTCTATGTGCCGCGGGCGTTCTGGGCCAAGGCGCTGCCCCGGCATCCGGTGCTTGCGGTGCCGGTGGCCGGGCTGGCGGGGGTCGTGTTGCCCGGATGCGAGTGCGGGAGCGTACCGATCGCCGGCGCCCTGGTCCGGCGTGGCGTGAGCCCGGCCGCGGCGATCGCGTTCCTGCTCGCCGCACCGGCCATCAACCCGGTCGTGCTCACCGCCACGGCGATCGCCTTCCCGAAGAACCCGGCGATGGTGGTCGGCCGGGCCGGCGCCAGCCTGATCGTCGCCGTGCTCATGGGCTGGCTCTGGCTGCGCCTGGGCAAGGAAGAGTGGATCAAGCTGCCGTACCGGACCGAGTACGACGGCATGCCGCGCTTCCAGGCGTTCGTGGCCGCCTGCCGGCACGACATCATGCACGCCGGCGGCTTCCTGGTCCTCGGCGCGGCCGCCGCGGCCACCATCAACGTCACCGTGCCGCAGTCCCTGCTGCAGTCGCTGGCCGACAAGGCGGTGCTGGCCGTGATCGCGCTGGCGCTGCTCGCCGTACTGCTGTCGATCTGCAGCGAGGCCGACGCGTTCGTTGCGGCGTCGCTGTCGACGTTCTCGCTGACCGCCCGGCTGGTGTTCCTGGTCGTCGGCCCGATGGTCGACCTCAAGCTGATCGCCATGCAGTCGGGCGTCTTCGGCCGCCGGTTCGCGTGGCGGTTCGCGCCGGCCACGCTGCTCATGGCGATTCTGATCGGCTCAGCGGTCGGGGTGGTGCTGCTGTGAACAAGCGCATCCAGTCCGTTCTCATGCTGCTGCTCGGCGGGGCGATCCTGCGCATCGCCATCACCGGCTCCTACCAGCGCTACGTCAAGCACGGCCTGCGGCCGCTCCTGCTGCTCGCCGGTGCCTTCCTGGTGATCATGGCGGTGCTGACGCTGTGGTACGAGTTCCGGGGCCGTCACCATCATGACGACGGCCACGGCCACGACCACGGCCACTCGCACGAGCCCGGTGTCGGCTGGCTGTTACTGCTGCCCGCGCTGGTGCTGCTGACGTTCTCCCCGCCGGCGCTGAGCGCGTTCGCCGCCGGCAAGTCCGGGACCATCGTGGTGTCCTCGGAATCGGACTATCCGCCCCTGCCGGCCGGAAACCCGGTCCCGGTCACGCTGCTCGACTACGCGGCGCGATCCATCTACGACAGCGGCCGCAGCCTGACCGGTCGGACCGTACAGATGTTCGGCTTCGTGACCCCGGGACCGGGCGGGCAGCCGGTGCTGGCCCGGATCGTGCTGACCTGCTGCGCCGCCGACGGGCGGCCGGTCAAGGTGGGCCTGACCGGTAAGGCGCCGACCGGCCTGGGCGCGGGCACCTGGATCCAGGTCGAGGGCACCTACTCCAGCCAGACCGGCTCCGACCCGATCAACAAGGCCAAGGTTCCGTACCTGGCGGTCACCGCCTGGCAGGAGATTCCCACCCCGCAGGATCCGTACGACTGAGGCGCTAGGTTCGTCCGGTGACCCATCACGGCGCGCCGCCCGCCGCCTCCCGGCACACCCGCCGCGTCGTTACGGCCGTGCTCGTCCCGTGCGCCCTCGCGACGCTCGTCGCGCTGATCATCCTGTGGCCGGCCCGGATCACGCCGGCGCCCGACACCAGCGGCGGCCAGCGGGCTCTGGGCACGGTCGAGACCGTCTCGGCGCAGTCGGCGACGGTACGGATCACCGACGGCCCCGGTGCTGGCACCACTCAGACGGTGGACGCGCAGCAGGGCCCGGGTGCGATCGAGCTGCGGCCCGGCGCCAAGGTCGTCCTGCTCTACCAGCCGGACGCGGTGCCCGGCGGTCCGTCGTACTCGGTCACCGATGCCCAGAGATCGGCGCCGCTGCTCTGGTTGGCCGCGTTGACCCTGGCCGCGATCGTGGCCTTCGGCCGGTGGCGGGGCCTGACCTCGCTGGCCGGGCTGGCCGTCAGCTTCGCGATCCTGCTGTTGTTCGTGTTGCCCGCCATCGCGCACGGCGAGTCACCGCTGCTGGTCGCCGTGGTCGGCGCGTCGGCCATCATGTTCGCGGCGATGTACCTCACCCAGGGCGTCTCGGTGGTCACCTCGGTCGCCGTGGCGGGCACCCTGGCCAGCCTCGTGCTGACCGGTCTGCTCGGCTTCGGCTTCACCACCGCGATGAACCTGAGCGGCGTCGCCGACGACAACACGTCCAGCCTCCTGACCACCTTTCACGGCATCGACCTGCATGGCCTGCTGCTGGCCGGCATCGTCATCGGTGCGCTGGGCGTGCTCATCGACATCACCGTCGGCCAGGCCGTCACGGTGGCCGAGATGGCCCTCGGGCACACGTCGCGCTGGGACCTCTACCGGGCGGCCACCCGGGTCGGGCAGGCCCACGTGGCGGCGGCGGTCAACACCATCATCCTGGCCTACGCCGGGACGTCGCTGCCCCTGCTCCTGCTCATCGCCGCCAACAACGGCCCGGTCGGCGACCTGCTGACCAGCGAGTTCATCGGCGAGGAGATCATCCGCAGCGCGGTCGGGACGATTGGGCTGGTGGCCTCGGTGCCGATCACCACCGCTCTGGCCACCCTCGTGGTCGAGGTGGGGCCGAGCGTGCCGGCAACCTCCGGCCGGCACGCTCGTCAGTGCCAGACGTAACCGCCGCTACCCGGGTTCTTACCGCAGTCTGCCGAGGGTGATCAGGCGCCGTCTGGTCGAGTCGCTCGAGCTCAGCCTGGCTGTTGCGGGCGGGTCAAGCCCAGATCATAGGCGAGGATCACGGCCTGGATCCGATCGCGCGCGCCGATCTTGGCGAGCACCCGGCCGACGTGCGTCTTGACCGTGGACTCGGAGAGCACGAGCCGCTCCGCGATCTCACCGTTGGTCCAGCCGCGTCCGATAGCGATCAGGATCTCGCGCTCCCGCTCGGTCAGCGTGTCCAGCCGCGGGTCGGTGGCCGGCGCGCCGCCGCCGAGGTGATGCGCGAACTCGTCGAGCAGCCGCCGGGTGAGGGCGGGCGCGATCACCGCGTCGCCCGCGGCCACGGCCCGGATGCCGGCCAGCAGCTCCTCCGGGTGGGCGTCCTTGAGCAGGAAGCCGCTGGCGCCGGCCCGGAGCGCGGCGTGCACGTACTCGTCGAGGTCGAAGGTGGTGAGCATCAGGATGCGCGACCGGCCGCCCTCGGCCACGATCCGCCGGGTCGCCTCTATGCCGTCCAGGCCGGGCATCCGTACGTCCATCAGCACCACGTCCGGACGCAGCTCGGTGACCTGGCGTACCGCCTCGGCGCCGTTCTGCGCCTCACCGATCACCTCGGTGTCGGGCCTGCTCTCCAGCAGCATCCGGAAGCCGAGGCGTTGCAGCGGCTGGTCGTCGACGATGAGCACGGTGATCATGCGGGTTTGTTTTCCAGATCGAGCTCGGCGGAGACTGACCAGCCACCGCCGGGCTGCGGTCCGGCGGTGACCGTTCCACCGTAGAGGCCGGCGCGCTCGCGCATGCCGACCACGCCGTGTCCCTCCCCGGTGGAGGGAACGAGCCGCTCCCCGGCCGGCGGGCCGGTGTCCCGGACGGTGATCCGTAGCCGATCGCCGTCGACCCGCAGCGCCAGCTGGATCCGGGTGTGCGGGCCGGCGTGCTTGAGCGCGTTGGTCAGCGCCTCCTGCGCGATGCGGTAGGCGGCCAGCTGCACGTCCACGTCGAGGGTGTCGACGGCCCCGGTGCTCCGGTAGTCGACCTGCGGCCCGGCGGAGCGGATCTGCCGGCACAGCGCGTCCAGGTCGGCGGTGCCCGGCTGCGGGGCGAGGCTGGGCTCGTCAGTCTGCTCGCGCAGGACGCCGAGCATGCGGCGCAGCTCGGCCAGGGAGTCGCGGCCGGTGTCCCCGATCAGCCGGAGCGCCTCCTTGCCGCGCTCCGGCGAGGCGTCCGACGCGTACGCGCCGCCGTCGGCCAGCGTGACGATCACCGACAGGCTGTGACCGAGGATGTCGTGCATCTCGCGGGCGACCCGGGCGCGCTCGGTCGCCGTCGCGAGCCGGCTGCGCTGGTCGTGTTCGATCTCGAGCTGGACGGCCCTCTCGCGCAGGACGGCCACTTGGGCGCGGCGGATCCGGACCGCGAAGCCGAGGGCGACGGCGGCGGTGCCGAAGGCGCCGACCACGAACAGCACATCCCACACCGACACGTACGCGGACAGCCGCACCATGATCAGCACTGTCGCCGCGGCCAGCCCCGGCACCGCCCAGACCAGGCGGTTCAGCGGGCCGTGCAGCACCAGGCTGTAGACGGCGACCAGCACGGCGACGTCCGCGCGCAGCATGACGCCAGCCGACCATTCCGCCACGAAGACGGCGAGGACGGCGTAGAACGCCGCCAGCGGGGCTCGGCGCCGCCACCAGAGCGGCACGATCAGCGCCAGTTGCAGCAGCAGCATCTGCACGGTCGGCAGCTGGGTGAGGGTGATCGGCCCGTCCGGAGGGCCGTGGTCGCGATCCAGGTCGGGCATGCAGAACAGCAGGAAGATCACCAGGACGACCGCGGTGTTCAGGGCCCACCGGTGCCCGGCGTCCCACTGCCGCAGCCGGCGCCCGGCCCGGAACAACCGGTCCATCACCGGGTGCCCGACCAGTACGCCGGCCGCGTTGTCGTCGCTCACGAGTCCATCCTCCGGCACGGCCGGGTGGATCAGGCGTCCGAGCGCATCAGCCGGTACGCGGCGCCGCCGAGCGCGAGCGCCGTCCAGCCGAGCAGCACCAGTAGCCCGGCGCCGGCCGAGAGTGTGCCGGTGACGTGGTGCAGGCTGTAGATCGATTCGCCGGCGTTGCTGGGCAGGTACGGGGTGAGGTCGGTCCGCCAGGACTTCGGCAGCAGCGACATCAGGCCAGGCACCAGCAGGAACGTGCCGACCAGCGCGGAGATGCCGCCGGCGGTCGAGCGCAGCAGGGTGCCCAGCGCGACGCCGATGACGCCGACCAGGCCCAGGTAGACCCCCACGCCGAGCAGTCCGCGCAGCACGCCGCCATCCGAGAGGCTCATCGCGTTCGCGGCGCCGGACAGCACCCCGTTGCTGATCAGGAAGCCGGCCAGGGCGCCGACGGCCCCGGTGACGAAGGCCAGCACCCCGTACACGGCAGCCTTGGACCAGAGCACCGGCAGCCGGCGCGGAACCGCCGCGAGGGTCGACCGGATCATGCCGGTGGTGTACTCGCCGGAGGCGGTCAGCACCCCCAGCACGCCCAACGCGATCAGCGAGAACGGCACCCCGAACAGTCCGAGGCTGTACGACGTGGCGTCGGCGAAGTCCGGGTCGATCGGCTGCCCGGAGTTGAGCATCGACTTGTAGCGGAACGCGGCGATGGTGCCGAAGGCGAGCAGGAACAGCAGCCCGAGACCGAGCGTGATCCAGGTCGAGCGCAGCGACCAGAGCTTGGCCCACTCCGAGCGCAGCACCCGCCGCCCGGTGACCTTCAATGGGGTGGTGGGCCGGGCCGGCGCGATGTCGGCAGGCCGGGTTTCGGCGACGATGCTCATGCTGCCCTCGCAGGGGTGGTCGCGGCGTGGTACTCGACGGATTCCTTGGTGAGATCCATGAAGGCATCCTCGAGGGAGACGGACTTGGCGGTGAGCTCGAACAGGGCCAGGCCGTGCTCGGCCGCCTTGAGCCCGATCGCGCGGGGGGTGAGGCCGGCCACGGTCAGCTGCTCCGATCCGGGCTGCCCGCTGATCTCGACGCCCGGCCCGGCCAGCACCCGGCGCAGCTCGGCCGGGTCGGCGGCGGCCACCACCACGGTGTCGCCGCCGGCCTGCCGGACCAGCTCCGACACGGTGGTGTCGGCCAGCACCCGGCCCCGGCCGACGACGATCAGGTGGTCGGCGACCAGCGCCATCTCGCTCATCAGGTGCGACGAGACGAAGACCGTCCGGCCCTCGGCGGCCAGGCCCGTGAGCAGGTTGCGGATCCAGAGCACGCCCTCCGGGTCGAGCCCGTTGACCGGCTCGTCCAGCATGACCGTCTGCGGGTCGCCGAGCAGCGCCGCGGCGATACCCAGGCGCTGGCCCATGCCGAGCGAGAAGGCGCCGGCCCGCTTGCGGGCCACCGACTGCAGCCCGGTCAGCCCGATCACCTCGGACACCCGGGCACGGGAGATGCCGTGCGTGTAGGCAAGAGTCATCAGGTGGTCGAAGGCCGAGCGCCCGGGGTGGATCGACCGGGCCTCCAGCAGCGCGCCGACCTCGTGCAGCGGGGCGGAGTGCCCGGCGTACCGGCGGCCGTTCACGGTGACGGTGCCGGACGTCGGCGCGTCCAAGCCGATGATCATCCGCATCGTGGTGGACTTGCCGGCGCCGTTCGGCCCCAGGAACCCGGTCACCGCGCCCGGCCGGACCGTGAAGTCCACACCGTCGACGGCGGTCTTGTCGCCGTACCGCTTGGTCAGCTGTCTTGCCTCGATCATCGTTCCCCCTTGGCGTCTGGTGCTTCAAACGCTAGGGGCGGCGAGGCGGCGTTCCGTCGTACCGCGGTCGGATCTTCGGCCCGGGGCGTGGTACCGCGGTACCACGGCGCCCCGCTGAGGGAACACAGGTGTGCGACCGTCTTGGTCGCCGACGTGGCTGTTCTCGACCGGTTCGAGATCTTCGGCCAGGCCACTCCGAACGCATGGCTCACCGGCAAACTCCAGCGGAAGCCGCGGACGTGTCGTGCCGGGCCGGAGTCGTGTGGTGCCCGCCCGGAAACCGGAACGCCTTTCTGCGCCACTCCCTGAACCTGCGCACCCTGTGAAACGCCGCCGGTCTTGCGGATATCGCATACGAAGCGGCCGGGGAGCAGTGACTCCGCCGGGTATTTGCTCGCGGTGCGAGGACCGGTTGGCGGCTGGTTACGGAGCTGAAATGCCGTGGCCTGGGTGCCAGCGCTGTGCTGATGCTGGGAGAGCAGGGCATGCGCCCCGTCGCGGCACCGGGGCGATCATCCGCGACGATGGCGTGGGCGCAAGCACGGCGCGATGAAATTTTAGGCCATCTTGCCGACGGTTCGGTTTTTACTGTTCCGGCCCGGAGGCGACGTATCGCTGACGGCAACGCTCAAGCAGCCGTCACGGACGTCGCGGTACTCGATCGGCAACGAGGTGCTGTGGTGGCCCACCGGCACCGAAGACGCCAGCACCTGGCACACAGGCCTGCGCGACGGTCGGCCCGCCGCCATCGTTCGGCGGCGGGCCGATGGCCGAAGGAAACGGTCAGGAGTCCGGCGGTGGCCGGGTTGGGGGCTGGTCGGACGGGCCGGGGCGGGGCGACGACGAATCGGCCGCGTCCTTCGGTGGGGTGCTCGTGGGGGAGTTCGCGCTGGGCGCGGCGGGTGGTGAGGGAGACGATGGCGGCTGAGGCCAGGACGACGACATCAGGTCGTCGAACTCGGCCCGGAGCAGCTCCTCGTCCGTCGCGATCAGGTCGGCGAACTGCTCATCGAACCAGCGGTCCCACTCGGGGGACAGCCCGGTACGGTTCTGCACCGTCGCATCGATCATTGCTCCTCACCTCCCGCCGCGCCCGTTACCGATTCGGCTGCCCGGCGAACCGCCGCGATCAGCCGGTGATTACTTTCTGGTCGGTGTCCTCGCGGCCGGCGATGGTGACCTTGCGGGGCTTGGCCTTCTCGGCGATCGGGATCCGGAGCACGAGTACGCCGTTGGCGTAGCCGGCGTCGATGTGTTCGGTGTCCAGCGCGTCGCCCAGGAACAGCTGTCGGGAGAAGACACCGAGAGGCCGTTCGGTCAGCTGCGCCACCGCGTCGTCGCCCAGAGCCAGCGGGCGGCGTTCGGCCCGGACGGTGAGCACGTTGCGTTCCACGTCGATGTCGATCGCGTCCTTGTCCACCCCGGGCAGATCGAACGCGATCACGAACTCGTCGCCGTTGCGGTACGCGTCCGCCGGCATCGCGGCCGGCCGCGACCAGGTGCCGGTCTGCGGGGTTCCGAACAGCTGCTGGGCGAGCCGGTTGACCTCGGTGAAGGGTTCGCTGCGCATCAACATGGGTCCCACCTCCTGCGTCTCGACTTCGGGGTCAATGCGCGATACCGTCTTTCTAACACGTCATCACCCCGATGACAAGCCAAACGTCATCACACAGATGACAACTTTGTGGGGAGGTTGCAGTGGCGATCCCGGACCCGGTCACCGCCGCGTTCCACCGACTGACCAACGACACCCGACCCGCCGACACCCCGGCCGCCGTCACCGCGATCACCACCACCGCCGCCACCGCGATCACCGCCG
>NZ_JBFBAD010000182.1:0-17744 GCF_040682075.1 Actinoplanes sp. NPDC051411
TTTTTTCACCCCAACCTTTAACCCTCCCATCCCGGTGGCCCCCCCGGCCCCGCGCAGGACGTGGCGCCCCTGGGGCCCCCCCCCCCACGCTTCTACCTATCGGGGATTACCGGGTGGGGGACGCCGAGGGGAAGACGGGGACGTTGGTGGTCTTGCCACCGTTCGGGGCGACCGCGAACCACTTGCCGTTGACGCCCTGGCCGTTGATGTCGCCCGGCTTGGCGTCGGCGATGAAGTAGTAGACCGGGTGGCCGTTGACGGTGACCTGGCAGTGGCCGTCGGCCCGCTCGACGTAGCCGAGGATCTTCGGGTCGACGCCCTTGGGGTAGATCTTGCCCGGCGACTTGATCAGCAGGGGCGGCCAGGCCTTCGCGCAGTCGCCGTTGCAGTTCGACTTCGGCGGCTTGGCGGTGTCGTTGTCGAAGACGTAGAGGGTGCGGCCGGCGCCGTCGGCGAGGTAGGTGCCGATCTGCTGGTTCTCGGTGGCGTTCAGCTCGACGATGTGGCTGCCGGTGGTCTTCGACTTCGGCGGCGTGATCTTCGTCTTGGACGGGCCGCTGAAGATCTTGACCCACTTCTGCGTCTTCGCGACGGTCGGCGACGGCACCGGATCGGCCGCCGCCGGGGCGTCGGAGGCGGAGGATGAAGAGGCGGAGGGAGCGACACCGGCGAGGGCGGGCGGCTCACCCGGACCCTGAGCGGGCGGGGGTGGTTCATAGGGGGTGGCGGTGGCCGTCGCGGCCACCGGAACGGTGAGGTCCGCCGCGGCCTGGTGCGAGCAAGCGGCGAGCCCGGCGCTCAGCCCGACCAGCGCCACCGTCAGAGTGATGCGCCTGTTCATAACTAGCCTCCTCCGTGCGACTTGACACCCACACGACGGTTTGCGCGCAGGTGGTTCAGTGCCGAGCTGTGCCAATTCGCAAGCGGTTTTGATCCGACCGGGACGCGGGGACGTATCAACGGGAAGCCACCGGGCCCGTCCCTGTCGCCTTCGGACGGACCGTGCTGCATGCTGAGCCGCAGCGGCGCGTCCGGTTGCCGCGAAGGGTGGAAGGCGATGCCGTCAACGAGCCGGGAGGTGGCCGATGAGGCTCTGGTCAGATCACTGTTCCAGGAACACGGACGCGCCATGCTGGCGTATGCGACACAGCTGACGCGGGATCGCGCCGCGGCCGAGGACGTGGTGCAGGAGGCCCTGGTGCGCGCGTGGCGCCACCCGGACAGCCTGGCCAACGGCAAGGGCTCGGTGCGGGGCTGGCTGCTGACCGTGGTCCGCAATATCGTGGTCGACCAGGTGCGGGCTCGGGCCCGCCGGGCCCCTGAGGTGCGCGAGAGCCCACCCGACGCCGCGGTCGAGGGTGACCATGCCGATCAGATCGTCAACTCGATGGTCGTGGTCGACGCGTTGAACCGGTTGTCCCCCGAGCACCGTGAAGTGCTCGAACAGGTTTACCTGAAGGGCAACACCGTGGCCGAGGCGGCCAAGGAGCTCGGCATCCCGCCCGGGACGGTCAAATCCCGGTCGTTCTACGCGCTCCGCGCCCTGCGCGAAGCCGAACCTCAGATTGTTAGGGCAGCGTCATGAATCCGCCGACCAACGAACACGTCGACATCGCCGGCTACCTGATGGAGATGTTGACTCCGGAAGAGAAGCAGCAGGCGGACGAGCACCTGAGCCGGTGCCCGGAGTGCCGGGCCGAGGTCGACTCGATGCGGTCGTGGGCCGACGCGCTGCGTGAGGTGCCCGAGGAGATGCTCCTCGACGGCCCGCCCGACGACGCCGACCTGCTCCTGCAGCGGACCCTCCGGCAGGTGCGGAAGGAATCCTCGGCCAAACGGTTTCGGCGGACGGCGATGCTGGCCTCCGCGGCGGCCGCGGTGATCGTGGTCGCGATCGGCGGCGGCGTCATCGTCGGCCGTTCGACCGCGCCCTCGGGACCGGCGACCACGGTTGCCCAACCTCCCGCGTCGGTGGCCGCGGGCACCCTGACCGGCGCGGCGGAAGATCCGGGGAGCGGGGCCCGGATGTCGGTGACCGTCACGCCGGCCTCCGGGTGGGTGCGGGTGGACGCCACCGTGGTCGGCATCAAGCCGGGCGAGAAGTGCCGGGTCGAGGTCGTGGCCAAGGACGGCACCACGGTGCTGGCCGGCAGCTGGCTCGCCTCGCCGACCGCCGAGACCAAGCCGGTCACGCTCAACGGCAGCGCGCTGATCGACCCGGATCAGGTGCAGGCCGTCCGCGTGGTCAACACGGCCGGCCAGCAGTACGTGAAGGTCGACGTCTGAGGACAGGGCCGGCCGCGAACGACCTCACCAGTCGAAGGCCGGCCCCCGGGCGATGCCGCCGGGCAGGATCGAACGGCCGGTGTACACCCAGCTCTCCGCGACCACGTAGCGATGCCCGTGCGGCGCCTGCAGGTCGACCGGCCCACAGTTGTGCTTCATCTCGAAGTCGGTGAACAACAGGCCCTTGCAGGTGTAGGGCCCGGCCACCACCGCATCGCTCGAAGCGTCGCGCACCGACAGCGTGAAGTCGGCCTGGATGCCCGGCATCGCCTCGGTCATGCCCAGCACCCGGATCGCGTCGCCGGTCGAGTGGCACGGTTTGGCCAGCACCGGGTGCCCGAGGTCCCACGTGTAGTCGTCGCCGCAGCGCCACGGCCCGAACTCGACCGACCCGCCGACCCGGCCCGGCGCGGCCGTGACCGCGGCATGGGCCGGGCCGACGGTCGCGGCACCGGCCATCACCGGTCCGTCCATCGCGGCGGGGCCGGGCGGCAACCCCTCGGTCGGGGTGCCGGCGACCAGCATCGGTGGCGCCACCGCGGACGAGGACACCGGGGAGGCGGACGCACCCGGTGAGGCGAGACGACCCTGGGCCGGGAGATGGATCATCGGCGCGGCGGCCTGGGCGGCGCCGCGGGCGGCCGAGCTGTCGAGCACCCGCCACACCTTGAACCCGCCGACCCCGGAGACCGCCAGCAGGGTCGCGATCAGCACGGCCATCATGCCGGGCCGGCGCCAGACCCACGAGCGCGGTGCGTTGCGCGGCCGGCGGCGGGCGGGCTCACGGCGTACGGAAGGATGGGCGGGCGCATCGGCGCCCAGCACCGTCACCCTCTCGGCGACCGGCAGGGCCGGCTCGCCGGCCGTCCGCCGGGAGAGATCGCGCAACGCGATCGCGAGCTCGCCGGCCGACGGCCGGCGGCGAGAGTCCTTGTCCAGACACCAGGTGATCACGTCCCAGACCGCGTCCGGCATGCCGGGCGGGCGCTCCGGCTCACTCTCGACATGGCGCCGCAGGACGGCGAGCGGCTCCCCGGAGTACGGCGTGTGCCCGCTGACCAGTTCGTAGAGCACGACGCCGACCGCGTAGACGTCGGCCGCCGGGTCGACCACCCCGGTCGCCGACTCGGGCGCCATGTAGTGCGGCGTGCCCATGATCGCGTGTGGTGTGGTGAGCCCGGACGTGTCGAGCACCCGGGCGATGCCGAAGTCGGTGAGCTTGACCTGGCCGGCGCCGTCGGACTGGGCCTCGAGCAGGATGTTGTCGGGCTTGACGTCGCGGTGCACGACGCCCAGCTCGTGCGCCTGGGTCAGGGCGGCCGCGACCTGCGAGAGCAGGTGTGCGGCCTCGGCCGGTGGCATGGTGCCGGCCGCGGTCAGGCGGTCGCGCAGCGTGCCGCCGGCGACGAAGTCCATCACCAGGGCCAGCGACTCGCCGACGCTGAAGAGGTCGCGTACGCCGACGATGTTCTCGTGGCGCATCATCATCAGGATCGTGCGCTCGCGGACGAACCGCGTGACCAGCTTGGGCTGCCGCAGCAGGGACTCGTGCAGGAGCTTGACCGCGACGTAGGCGCCCGAGTTGCTCTCGATCGCGCGCCACACGGTTCCGGTCGCGCCCTGCCCGACCGGCGCGATGAGGATGTACGAGTTGCCGACGCACCGGCCGCTGAGGTCGGCGGTGACGGGCTCGGCCGAGGTGCTGCCGGGCAGCGAGGGGGATGACTGCACGTGTCGTCGGGTCCTTCCGCGCATCAGGGGTCCAAATGCGAGCAAGAGCCTTCCGGGCTCACGTGTCGTGCAGCAACCCGTGCACGCCCGTTCTGGCATGCACGGTCAGTCACGGCCTGAACCCGTAACCTCACGTACGGTGATTCGTTGCCGGAGTTGTCGCTTAACGGATTCTTAACTGCCGAGGATCGACCGGAGTCTCGCGATGTCGGGATAGCGCGCGGTCTCGAGCAGGCCCAGTGCCTCCGCCCGCACCCGCTCGGCCTCTTGCCGGTCCGCGACCACCCGATACGGCGAGCAGGTTGCCGTATTCGGCGTCCATCCACGCGAAGGCGGCGGCCCGGTCGGTGACCGCCGCGACCGTCAGATCGGGCCCGGGATGCAGCGCGAGCGCCCGCATCCCTCCCGCTCGAACTCCCAGGCGCCGACCGCGTCGCCGGGCAGGCGCAGGGCGTAGCCGGCCGCTTCGCTGACCAGCACGCCCGGTGCGGCTCGCGGCGGGCGGTCCGGTTCCAGCAGGCGGCGGAGCCGCGAGACGTACGCCCGGAGCGACACCGTGGCACTCGGCTGCCGATGTCAATCGGTTCATCAAAATGCGGGGCCGGTCCCGGGGCGGTGAACGGTAGGCTCGGCGGCCATGGCGATCCGGTTCGACCTGACCTTTGACACGCGCGACGCCGAGTCGCTCGCCGCGTTCTGGAAGCTGGCCCTCGGCTATGAGGACGAGCCGCCGCCGGCCCCGTTCCAGACCCGCGACGAGTGGGTGGCGTCGTTCGGCGAGGACCCGGGCGACGGGGGTGGCGGCGCGTGGTTGCGCGACCCGGCCGGCGTCGGGCCGCGGCTGTCCCTGCTCGACGTGCCGGAGCCGAAGATCGCGAAGAACCGCCTGCACATCGACGTCCGCGTGGGCACCGGGCCCGGCGCGTGGTCGCGCGTCCGGGCGAAGGTCGACGAGCTGGTGGCGGCCGGCGGCCGGGTGCGGGCGACGTTCGACGGCCACCACGTGACGATGGCCGACCCGGAGGGCAACGAATTCTGCGTCGCCGCCTGAGATGAGTTGCGGCTCCCGGCCCGGTCTGTACCGGTGACAGCCGACCGAGGAGGAACCATGAGCAAGGTCATCGCATCCATCACCACGTCGATCGACGGCTACGTGACCGGGCCCGACGACGGGCCGAAGTTCGGACTGGGCCGCGGTGGTGAGCGACTCCACTACTGGGTGATGGGTGGCCCGTGGACCTATGAGGGCGGCCACGACTTCGCCATGCACGGCCCGGACAAGGAGTTCTACGACGAGCTCGTCTCGACCATGGCGTCCGGTGTGGTCGGCCGGGGCATGTACGACGCGGCCGGCGCCTGGGGCGGGACCAACCCGTTCCCGGGGACGCTGTTCGTGCTCACCCACCGCACCGCGGACGCGCCGCCGGCCGAGACCGGGTTCCGGTTCGTCGCCGACCTCGACGCGGCGCTCGATCGGGCGGCCGAGGCGGCGGGGGACGGCGATGTCGCCGTGGGCGGGGGCGCTGACATCATCCGGCAGGTGTTGGCGGCGGGGAAGGCCGACGAGCTGGTCATCTCGACCGCTCCGGTGATCCTCGGCGCGGGCAAGCGGCTGTTCGAGGGGTTCGACCGCGACCTCAACCTGGAGATCATCAAGGCCTACAGCTCGCCGTACGCCACTCACGTGCGCTACGCGGTCACGAAATAGCGGCGTCGAGCTCCTGGGCTTCGCGGCTCGGCGCGGTGCCCAGCTCGCGGTCGAGAATCCGACACAGGCGGCGATAGTGCTCCAGCGCCTCCGGGCGGCGGCCGGCCCGGTCGAGCGCGTTCGGTCAGCGGGTCGTCGGCCAGCAGCGCGCGCAACCGGGAAACGGCCTCCGCCGGGTGGCCCAGCTCCATCGTCACGGCGGCCAGGGTCCAACGCAGCTTCGCGGCCCATTTCGGAAAGGCGTACGGCGTGAGCGTGCAGGAAGGCACTGCCCGCCAGGGGTGGTCCGCGGTGCAGGGCGGCGGCGCCGCGCAGCTCGAACGCGGCGCCCTCCAGGTCACCCGGCGCCGGGCGTCGGCGGCCCGCTGCGTGTGCCGCTGGAACCGGGTCACGTCGAGCGAGTATGCCGGGGCCAGGAAGACATAGCCGCCGTCCCGCCAGTCGATGCGGACCCGCGGCTCGCCGGGCGGGGCATCGAGGATGCCGCGGAGGCGCAAGAGGTACGTGCGGACGGCCGCGACCGCCGTCTCCGGAGGCCGAGGCCGCTCCCACAGCGCGTCGACCAGCTCGTCGACGGTGACCAGGCGTCCGGCGCGCAGCAGCAGGACGGCCAGCGTGCCGCGCTGCTGAGGGGTGCCCAGTCGCAGCTCGCGGTCGTCGCGGTGCGCCCGCACCGGGCCGAGCAGCGCGAACGTGATGCTCATCGGTCGAAGGAGCCGTGCTGGGAATTCCGGGCGGGACATCGAGGACTCCTCGAAACGTTTCACAATCGGACGTCCGGAGTCTCGCGCAGGCCACTTGGCGACCGCTGGCAATCGCCCGTTAGCCACAGTCCACCCGCACCGTGACACGACCGAGAAAGCTCGCGCATCACCCGTTCGGTGCGGATTCGGGCGCCGGACGAATTCCGAAAACATCGACGAACGTCGGCCGCGCTCCGGGCTTTGAGTCCCTAGACTGTCCCCGACACTCGCGAGAGGTTCCGCCAAGCTTCATGTAACGAGCGTCGTCGGCGACTGGGCCCCCGGTCGTCGATCTCAGCGGACATCGGAGGTTGCGGCGTGGGCGTGTCGAACGGACCGAGCCAGCGACTCAGCGAGGACCGTTTGCGATCGGCCCGGCGACGGCCCAACGAATCGCAGGGCGGACTCTACGTTTCCCGCACCGCCTCGGCCATGTCCAAGCAGTCCGGCGACCACCTGCCCCGCCCGGCCGCCGACGGAGCGATCCGGCGCCTGCACGACCTGGCCCGCCTGGGCACCCTCGCCGGGGCGGCGGCCGCCGCCCAGGGCGAGGAGCGCATCGAGCTGACCGGCGCCGCCTATTCGGTGGTCTGGCCGATCGTCTACTCCAAGCTGACCCGGCGCTTCGAGCAGCTGCGCGGCCACGCGGCGTGCGCGGCCGGGGTGTCCAACATGGCCGACGAGTGCCTCGACCGGTTCCACGACGACGTCGAGTTCGTGGTCGAAGACCTGCTCGCGCACGCCCGGCAGCCGATCCACCACCTCGAGGCGTGGATCGCGGCCCGGCTCACCGCGGCCACGGTCGACGGGCATCGCCGGCTGCGGGGCCGCCGGGGCGCGCTGCAGCGGCCCCGGCTGCCCAACTGGGTCGCCGACGGGCTCGGCCACGACCCGTGGCTGACCGCGCTGGCCACCGAGATCCTGGTCTGGGTCGGGGTGACCAGCACGGCGGGCACCGAGTTGTGGCCGTTGGAGACCTGGGCCCAGGAGCGGGGCCAGCGCACGGGTGACTGGGCGGGCAGCGACCCGGCCGTGGTCGCCCGCGAGGTCGAGACGGTGCTGGCCGTGATGCGGCGCCGAGCCAACTGGTACGAGTCGTATGTCGAGCGGCCCCTCGGCTCCAAGCAGGCCCCGGTCGCCACGTCCCCGGTCGGCGAGGCCACCGGCGAGGTCGCGAAGCCGCTGGCCCTGGTCGAGCCGGCCGCCCAGGTCGACTCCGAGTTGCTGCGCCTGGCCGCCGAGGCGGTCCGCGCGATCGACGCCCGCATCGGCACCGGCGAGCAGGCCGAACGGGTCGTGGTCGACGTGATCCGGGCGGTCTTCGGCGGCTCGTTCACGGCCACCCTCGACCGGGCGCCGCACGCGGTGGCCGACCCGCTGGGCGGGGTGTCGGGCGCACTGTCCAACGTCGGCACGGTCAACCGCATCGTTTCGACGGTCCTGTCGATCATCGGCGAGCGCCGCGAAGGCGAACAGCGCTCGGCTTGATCGGCATCGGCGCGGCCGGATCAGCGGCGCGGGAGCGGCCGGCCCGGCTCGGCCTCCGGTGGGCCGGATCAGCGGCGCCGGAGCGGCCGGCTCGGCTCGGCCTCGGGCAGGCCGGATCAGCGGCGCCAGGCGACGCCGTAGCCGTGGCCCTGCCTCAGGCCCCGGAAACTTACGCCGACCTCGCCGGCGCCGTCCGGGTCGAGGCGGTCGGGGCCGGGCATCAGGGTGGCCCGGTCCATCTGGCGCGGGGTGACCGCGGCCAGCCGCCACACCTGGGCGGGCGGGTCGGACGGGTCGAAGCGCACCCGGATGCGGCCCTGGTCGCACGGGTCGAGCGGGACGATCGCGCAGTGGTCGCGGATCGGCTGGCCCGGCGGCACCCGGTAGTGCAGGCAGAACTCGAGCCGCTCGTCCGGCTTGAGGGTGCGGGGCAGGGCGATCGCGAGGCGGTAGTTGCGGCCGTCCGGGCCACTGTCGACCTCGGCCAGCGTCACCCCGTAGAGGGCGTCGATCATGAGTGGCAGGGCCGGGCCCTCGGAGTCGGGTCGCGGGGGCAGGTCGAGCCGGATGGTGAGGCCGTCGAGGGCGCGCTCGGCCTGGACCGTGCGGGTCTCGTAGAGCTCGGGCGTCGCGGTGTCGAGCCGGAGCAGGCCGGTGAACTCGCGGACGCGCCAGCCCGAGCCGGGGTCGGTGTCGTCCTCCTCCGGGCCCGGGTGGGTCAGTGCCGCCCGGGCGAGCAGGTGCGCGGCCTCGTCCATCCGGCGCCGGGCCGTGCGCCCGCTGCACCGCAGCTCGCGGGCCAGGTCCTCGGTGCGCTGGGTGAGCCGCGAGGCGGGACGGTCGCCGAGGGCCAGCGACAGTTCGGCGGCGATCCGCAGGTCGTCCGGCAGGTCGGCGGCGAGCTCGCTGAGCACCGCCTCGACGCGCCGGCGGGCCACGCCGTCCGAGTCGGCCGGGGCCACACCGCAGAGCCGGCGCAGGAGGGGGCCGAGGCGCTCGGCCGGTCGCGGCTCCTGCAGGCCACGGCCGCGGCGCAGGCGGGCCAGTTCCTGGTACAGATCGTCCTCGAAGGGCATGGATGGCTCCCGTCGGCCGGCTGTCCTCGAACCACGGTCGCACAGGGATACGGGCGTAACTGCGCTGTGTGACGAAATCGGCGCCGGACAATACTGTCGGTTTATCGACACAGGTCAGGGGCCTGTGTCCGCGGGCAAAACCCCGGTGATCCACAGTCATCGACGGCCTGGGAACCTGATCCCCATGACCGTCGCCAAGATCTTCGGCCGGGAGCCCGCGCTCTGGGCCGCGCTCCTCAACGCCATCGTCTACGTCCTGTGTGCCTGGGTCTTCCACCCGTCTCCGCAGGTCGAAGCCGGCATCATCGCGGTGATCTCCGCGGTGCTCGGCATGGTCGTCGCCGTGAGCACCAAGGACGGTGTGTCGGCGGCGATCCTCGGCCTGCTCAAGTCGGTGTTCGCCCTGCTGCTGGGCTTCGGGCTGAAGATGTCGGCCGACCAGCAGGCCGGGATTCTCGCGCTGGCCGCCGCGCTCAGCGGCATGTTCGTGCGGACCCAGGCGACGGCCCTGGTCGGGCCGGACGGCGCGAAGCGTACGAGCGCGGCCGCCGCCTAACCCACCTGAGGTAGCTAACCCAGGGGACGGCGGACCGTCTTCTCTCCGACCGGCACCGACGAGATGCGTACGGCCCGGCGGCGCTCGTCGACCATGTCGGCGAGTTCGGCCGAGCCGGCGCCGTCGTCGGCCGCGGTGCGCCAGGCGTCCTCGAGTTCGGCGGCGAGCAGGCGGTGCAGATCGTCGCGCTGCTCCGGGCTGAGGCTCATGAACCGGGTCTGTCTTCGATGATCATCAGCATATTGTGCACGCTGATCCGCATACGGCCCTCCACCTCGTGGTTTCCGTAATCTGACGGACCGCGAATCTCTTTACTGCTCGATCAGGTGTGATTCCACGCCGAAAGTCCCCCTAGTTCCACCGTTCGCCGGTACAAACCAGACAAAACGGAGAAAGTTACGGTCGGACGGGGTTGTGTCGGGCTGCCGACAGAGTCGCCGCACCAGCGAAGACCTGTCCGTCAGAGGAACCGCAACGGGCAGCCGACGGAGGGGGAGCCGTCCCATGGGTGAACAGGACGAGGTCGCGACCCTGCACGCCGCGATCGATGCCACGGCCGGTCTGCGCGGACACTTCTGGCGAGCGCTGGCCCGGTCCACACCCGTCGACGCGAACGAGGCCGCACAGGCGGCCGCCGCCGACGCCGACGACCTGGCCCGCGACCGGCTCGCGGCCGGCGACGCCGAGGGCGCGCTGCGCGTGCTCGAATCGGCCCGCGGCCTCGCGCTCTACGCCGCCACCGAGATCCGGCCGGTCGCCGACCACCTGGCCGCCGCCGGCAAACCCGACCTGGCCCGGCAGTGGCAGGCCGCGGCCGCCGTCCCCGACCCGCACCACCTCCCGGCCGAACTGCGCCGCAACGTGCTCACCACGCTGCTGACCCGCAGCCCGGCCGCCGGACTGCTCGGCCCGGCCACGATCGCCGAAATCCAGTCCGCGCTGGCCGCCACCGACGCCGACGCCCTCGTCCACCTGCTCCCCCGGCACGCGATCGTCGTCCCGGCCGCCGGCCGCGCCACCCACCTGCCGCTGCCCGCGCTGACCCCGGCGTCCGACCACATCGAACGCTTCCTGGCCACACTGGCCCTGCACAACGCGATCGCCACGGCCCCCGGACGCCCACCGGCCGACATTCCCGACACCGACCTCACCACCGCGCTGCACGACCTGTGCCGCTGGGCCTGGGACGCGGTCGTCGGCCCGCTCCTCGACCACCTGATGTCGACCCGCTTCCCCGGCGCGGCGCCACTGCCCCTACCGGCGCTCGGCGGCCGCCCCTCCCGGCGGCACGTGCCGCGGATCGTCCTGGTCGCGCCCGGCGACCTCGCCCGGGTGCCCTGGGCGGCGGCCCGGCGCGGCGACGGGGCGTACGCGATCGAGCTGATGGCGATCTCCCAGGCCGTGTCGGCCCGCATGCTCTGCCGCAACGCGGCCCGGCCGGCGACGCCCCCGGCATCGACCGGACTGATCGTCGCCGACCCCGACACCGACGGCCACGCGCGCGAGCTGCCCTCGGCGCGGTTCGAGGCGTACGCGATCAGCCGGACCCTGCTCCCGCAAGCCCGCCTCACCGGCCGGCGCCCGGACGGGACCGCCAGCCCGTCCGGCGCCGGCACCCTCGACCAGATCCGGGCGTGGCTGGCCACCAGCAACCCGGACGCCGGCGGCCTGCTCCACCTGGCATGCACCGGCTTCGCACGGCCGGGCGGCGAGGCGTACGCCCTGATGGCCGGCGGCGAACGTCTGACCGCAACCGAGATCCTGGCCCTGCGCGGGCGCGCGCAGCGGCGCCCGCTCGAGCTGGTCGTGCTGGCCGGCGGGCGCACGGGCCTGTCGGTGACCGGCTACGACGAGGCGTTCGGGCTGGGGACGGCGTTCCTGGCCGGGGGAGCGCGCTCGGTGCTGGCGACCCGCTGGACCGTCCCGGAGGCGGCGGCCCCGGCCCTGCTCTTCATGACCCACTTGCTCCGGCAGTCGGGGCGGCCGGTCTGGTCAGCGCTGCGCGCGGCCCAGCTCTGGATGCTCGACCCCGGCCGCGAGGTGCCCCCGTCGATGCCGGCCGAACTGGCCGACGCCGTCGGCCGCACCGACCCGGCCAAGGCGATCGCCTGGGCCGCGGTCACCCACTGGGGTCATTAGGGCCTGTCCTGCCGATCACGCGGGGCCCACGCCTCGCACTCGCGTGATCGGCAGAACACCTAGGCGAAGGCGGCCATCGCCTCGGCGAGGGCGTCGGTGGCGTGGAAGACGTCGACCTCGGCCAGCTGCAGGGGGCCGCCGGTTTCGGTCAGGCGGGCGGTTTCGGCGCCGCCGGCGTAGACCGGGGCGAAGCCCAGCTCGCGGATGATCCGGGAGGCGGCCGTGCGGGCGTCGCGCAGGTCGGTGCAGACGAACTCGGCCAGCAGCGGGTCGTGGCCGCGGCGGCGGTCGAGGATGCGGGTGGGGAGGGTGTTGAAGGCCTTGACCCAGTGGGCCTCGGGCTCCCAGTGGATCAGGGCCTCGAGGGCGCTCGGCTCGCCGTCCGGCAGGCCGCCGAGGGGGTTCGTCGCGTCGATGACGACCTTGCCGGCCAGGTTGCCGCCGGTGAGGTCGATCGCCTCGTGGGCTGATTCCCAGGCCGGGGCGAACACCACCACGTCGGCGAACGCGGCCGTTTCGGCGACCGGCAGCGCCGTACCGTGGCCGCCCAGCCGGTCGACGACCGCGCCCAGTTTTTCCGGGTGCCGCGAGGTGACCGCGACATCGTGGCCGCTGTCCGCGCACCAGCCCGCGAGCGTCGCGCCGAGCTGGCCTGCTCCGATCACGCCGATGTGCATATCGTCAGCGTGCCTGGCCAGACTCGGCGCGGCGGGCGAATTGCCCAAACTCAGTGGCTTCCGCCGAGGACCGAGACGAGCGCGGGCACGGCCCACGCCGGGTCGACATGGGTACGCGCGGTCGGCGTCCAGCCCGCGTCCGGGTTCAGGTCGGGGTCGTTGGCGGCGTTGTAGGCGGCCACCAGGTCGGTCGGCCGACCGTTGACGAGGGACCCGATCGCGGTGATCGCAGTGCCCTTCCAGTAGTGGATCACGTTGCCGACCGGCGCCTTCAAAGAGAAGTAGTTGTTCTGCGCGTAGATCGACGACTGCACGCCCACGCCGAGCGAGTACTGATAGTCGGGGCTCGTCGCGATGTAGTAGTTGTCGTAGACGTCCACCTGGCCGAACCGCACCCGTGGCGCCCGCTGGAAGACGTTGTCGAACCTGTTGTGGTGCACGGTGACCCGCAGCTTGCCGACGTCGACCCCGACCGTGTCGGTCGAGCCGATCAGCATCGTCTTGTCGTGGTTCGCGTACGCGTTCCACGACACCGTGACCAGGTCGGACGCCTTGATGATGTCGCTCGCCCCGTCGTGCACCTGGTAGGGACGGCCGAAGTAGAGCGGCTGGCCGGAGTCGGGGTTGTCGCCGTCGTTGAACGTGTTGTGGTCGATCCACACGTTGGTCGCCCCGGTCAGCGAGACCAGGTCGTAGAGCGAGTTCCAGTTGCCGGTGTCGCCGTCGGTCGGGTCCCAGGCCGGGAAGCAGTCGGCGGCGTCCGAGAGCTGGATGTTGCGGACGATGACGTTGCTGACGCCGGAGAGCAGCAGGCTGCCGTGCGACAGGTGAGCCTTGTTGATGCCGACGATCGTGGTGTTGCTGCCGACGTTGACCTTGACGGTGAGGCCCTGGTTGGCGGCCGACCGCACGCGGGCGTCCTCGATTGGGCCGCTCGGCTTGGCGGCCCGTCCCCAGACCGCCGGATCGTAGGCGGCGAGGAACGCGTCGAGGCTGTACTGAGGGTCGGCGTAGGAGGCGCAGTCGCGGTGGTGGTTGTCCGCGTCCACGCTGAGGTCGATGTCGCCGCTGACGAAGACGATTTTCGGGGTGTCACCGGCGACGGCGGCGACCAGCTCGGCCCGGTTGTGGGTGACGGTGACGTGCGCGGTGTCGGCGGCGGATCCGCCGGTGGTGCCGGGGCCGGTCGAGGCCCAGCCGTCGTTGGCCGGCAAGGCCTGCCGGGCCGATCTCAGTTCGGCCGGCGTCGGGTTCGCCGGGTTCGGCCTGGCGGGGTGGGCGGCGCCGGCGAGACCGGCGAGGGTCAGGGCCGCCGCGGCGGCCGCGGCCAGGGGGCGTACGCGCATCCGAACTCCTCGAGTGCAGCGGCGGCCGGGACGAAGGCCGCTGGAAAGCGCTTGCCTGGTGACCGTTGCACGCACCCCGGACGCAGTCAATGAGTTCGATGAAGCAGGAAATTTGCAGTCGCCGGGAGGAAACCGCGTGCCCCGGCGGGAGGCCGCCGGGGCACACCGTCATGCGGGCAGCTTCCAGTTCTGCGCGCCGCTGCCGTTGCAGGTGTAGATCTGCAGCCGGGCGCCGTTGGTCGTCGACGAGTTGGGATCGTCCAGGCACTTGCCGGACTGCGGGTTCACCAGCGAGCCGTTGGCGCCGGCCGACCATTTCTGGGCTGCGGTGCCGTTGCAGCCCCACAGCTGGACCTTGGTGCCGTCGGTGGTGGCGCTGTTCGAGACGTCAAGGCACTTGCCGAGGTCACGCAGCGTGCCGTCGCCCGCGACCACCCAGTCCTGGGCGTAGGAGCCGTTGCAGCCGAAGATCTGTACCGCGGTGCCGTTGGCGGTGGCGGACTGGGCGGCGTCGACGCACAGGTTGGCGCCCGCGCCGGAGGTGATGGGACCGACCCGCGGCTGGGCCGGCGCGGCGAGGCTACCGCCGTACGAGGGTGGAGCGGCGGTCGCCGCGGTCGCCCACGAGGTGTTGGCGGCTGTGCCGAGGGTGTAGGTGAGCGTGCCGCCGGAGGTGATGGCGGCGGTCGGCGCGTAGGCGTTGTTCCACGCCGCGCTGTTCCAGGTCGCGGACTGCACGTAGGGCGCGTTGTCGGCGGCGCCGTTGCCGTTGATCGTCAGGGTCTTGCCGGACGGCAGGGTGACGACGGCCTGGGTGAACAGCGGCGAACCGAGGGCGAGGTCGGACGTGCCCGGGGTCATCGGGTACATGCCGAGCGCCGACCACACATACCAGGCGCTCATCGCGCCGAGGTCGTCGTTGCCGTCGGCCAGGCCGCCCGGGGTGTTCGCCCAGATGCTGTCCTGGATCGAGCGCACGGTGCCCTGCGTCTTGTACGGCTGTCCGGTGTAGTCGTACTCCCAGGGCAGTTCGATGCTCGGCTCGTTGCCGACCCAGGCGTAGCCGTTCGCCCCGGTGTAGCTGCGCAGCACGGTGTCGAGGTAGTGGTTCATCGCGGTGTTGCCGCCCTTGGCGCGGGCCAGGCCGGCCACGTCGAACGGGACCATGCCGGTGTAGATCCACGAGTCGGCCTCGACCATGTCGGTGCCGCTGGTCGGATCGAAGTCGCTCACCCAGCCGCCGTCGGCGTTGCGCGGCTGCACGAAGCCGGACGCCGGGTTGAGGACGTTGCGCCAGTCCTGCGCCCGGTCGGCGTACTTCTTCTGGTTCGCCGTGTCGCCGAGGGCGCCGGCGAAGGCGGCGAGGGCGAAGTCGGCGGTGTTGTATTCGAGGGTGGTGGCCACCGGGCCGTAGAAGTTGCAGCAGCCGTAGCTGCCGTTGTGCGGTTCGAAGCCGGGCGTGCTCAGGTAGTTCAGGCCGGGCCGGTCGTTGTTGGTGGTGCTCGCCTGCTTGACCATGTCGGCCAGCGCGGTCGCGGTGTCGAAGCCGCGGGCGCCGAAGGCGTAGTAGTCGGCGATGATGCCGTCGGCCGGATCGCCGACCATCACGTACGACTCGCCGTTGTTCTCCGACCACTTGGGCAGGATGCCGGTCTGCGCGTAGTCGTCGATCATGGACTGTGCGGTGTCGGACGCCGCCTGCGGCGCGACCAGGCCTTCGAGCTGCGCCTGGGTACGGTAGATGTCCCAGCCGGAGTAGTTGGCGTAGGCGGCGCTGTGGCCGGAGTCGACGGTGTGCGTCTTGCCGTCGAAGCCGTAGTACTGACCGTTCACGTCGCTGATGACGTTGGGGTGCAGCAGCGAGTGGTAGAGCGCGGTGTAGAAGATCGTCTGCTGGGCGGCGGTGCCGCCCCCGATCTGGATCTTGCCGAGCGCGGAGTTCCAGGCGCTCTGGGCGGCGTTGCGCGTGCCGTCGAAGTCCCAGCCGGCGTTCTCGGACGTCCGGTTGGCGGTCGCGTTCGCGATCGACACGTAGGAGACGCCGACCTTGGCCTGCACCACCTTGGTGGTCGTGGTGTCGAAGGTGACGTGCCCGTTGGAGGCGGCGACGGCCGGCGCCGCTTTTTGAGGCGACGGCATTTCGCCGTGCAGAACCGGTCGGTTCGGCCTTTCGGCCGCGTTCTTCGATGCCCGTACGCCCGGGGCCGTGCTCGCCGCGGCCGGGGCCGCGGCGGTGGCCGAACCGGAGAAGGCGTGGTCGAAGACCATGTCGAAGTACACCGTGTAGGTGTTGCCGGCGCCGCAGAACTTCCCGGAGGTGACCTGGCCGCTCACCTCGGTGTTCGAGACCACGTTGAACTGCGTGTTGCTCGCGCTGTTCTGGCTACCCGTCAGCTTGAAGATCAGGTTGGCCTGGGTGGTCGAGGGAAAGGTGAAGCGCGCCATGCCGCTGCGCGTCGTGGTGGTCAGTTCGGTCGTCACCCCGTTGCTCAGGCCTACCTTGTACGAGCCGGCCGACGCCGACTCGTTGGCGTGCGCGAAGCTGTCGGTGGCCGAGTTGTTGACCGCGCCCACGGTCGGCAGCACCGGCACGTCACCGGCCGCGCCGCAGCCGGGCCCGGCGATGTGGGTGAGACTGAAGCCGGTGATCGACGAGTCGTTGTACTCGTAGCCGCCGCCGGAGGGCCGCGACGGCGTGTCCGGGCTCCACTGCACCATGCCGAACGGCACGGCGGCGCCGGGAAAGTCGTCGGCCTGGTTCGACGTCCCGATGAACGGGTTGACCAGGGTGGCCGGCGCGGTGATCAGGGCCGCGGCGGCGTTCGGCGCGGCGTTCGCGCCGGCGTTCGCGGCGGCCAGGGTGGGGGTGGCGAACGCTCCGGCCAGGGCCACACCGAGGCCGGCTCCGAGGAGCCCGGCGAGCGGTCGGGGACGTAGGCCTGTGGAGAGGGAGTTCATGGATCCGCCTCCTCGAAGATGGGCGATGACAACGTTGTCATCTGACGGCAGGACTCGGGCCGGACATGGGGGAACCGGCTTGCGCCCCGGGCCGCGGGCTTCAGGCTTCCACTCGGCGGAGAGCGCTCTCGTGAACGTAGCCGCGTGATAGAGACTCGTCAATGCCGTGCGTGCGTCCTGCTCCCGGAACTCAGCGGCCTCGGGCAGAGCGTTCGGCGGCCCCGTCGGTCATCGGCCGGCATTCGAAGCGGCCGGACATCGTGACCACGCACGAGATCGCGGTCGCCGACTACGCCGGTCGTGCAACGGGGTTTCGTTCGCGAGATCGGGCGGGAATCCGCGAACCGACTGAGACACGGAGGCGTCAAGACCCCGGTTGTTCCGCTGCATGGTCGCCCTCGAACCCGCACGACTCGGCATGCCGTCGCTTTCAGGCTCGACGCCGGGGCCAGCCTGCGCGACATCCAGCAGTCCGCCCGTCATCCGGGCTCTGGCGAAACTGACACGGCCGCCTTCGACAGTCGCTTCGGTGACCAAATGCGGACCCCGCCGAAAAGGACGTCGCTGAAGTAGAAGCTCCCTTCGACGAAACGGGCTCGGTGAAAAGATACCTTGGCTCCCGTGAAGCGCGGCCAACGGAAAGGGCTGACCGGACCTCCAGCCCGCTAACTCCGGTGTTGGGTGCCGCGACTACGTCCATATGTGTCCCTGATTGGCGCTACGAGCGGTAGGTAGTTATTCTTTTGCTGTGGCCTCAATTGACACCGGCAATGGGCCGGAAATGGCGGAAGGGCCGAATCGGATAGCGACCTGAGCGCCGCTCGGTGGCGGCGTCGTGTACATTCACACTATTCTGGCCTACGCGGCATCCACTTCGTCGGAGTCAGCCATTGAAACGATGGACGCCTACCCGGCGTCTCAGGATCGCCACCGAGGTATCGCTCCGCCCAGCCCTCGGACCCTGTCATGTCAGAACCCTCCCCGATCATCGGACGGCGCGAATGGGCACCGTCCTATAGAGACGTCTGCGGGGGGG
>NZ_JBFBAD010000183.1:0-17705 GCF_040682075.1 Actinoplanes sp. NPDC051411
GGGGGGGGTGGGGGGGTGGGGGGGGGGGGGGGGGGGGGTGGGGGGGGGGGGGGGGGTTGGGGGGGGGGGGGGGGGGGGGGGGGGGGTGGGGGGGGGGGGGCGGGGGGGGGGGGGGGGGGGGGGGGGGGGGGGGGCCCCCCCCCCCCGGCCGGTATCAGTAGACGACCTTGACCGAGGCGTCCTCGTTGTAGGTGTAGGAGAGCTGGCCGGTCTCCTGGCCGTTCAGGTAGTCGGCGTTGCCGGCGTACCCGTGGTTGAAGAAGATCCAGCACTTGCCGGTGCTCAGCAGGTCGCAGGAGGCGGCCGCCGCGTTGTTCTTCACGGCCTGGCCCGAGCCGGCGCCGGTGCCGCTGAAGAAGGTCTTACCGGCCAGGTCGGAGACGTCGACGCTGGTGCCCCAGTAGGCCGTGTTGGCGCCGCTGTTGTAGTAGAGGCAGAGCGTGTACACCGAGCTGTTGCAGCGCGACTCGACGCCGGCGATCGTGCCGACGTGCTTGCTGGCGGCGCTCGCCGCGCCGGCCGGGCTCAGCGCCGCGACCAGGGCGACGCCGGTGGCCAGCGTGCTCAGCCCGATGGTGCTCAGCTTCTTGATGACGGTCATGGTCCGGGTTCTCCGTTCGGTTGCCTGCGCGGCGTTCCACCGCTCAAACGACCACATCGGATCCGGCCGATGATCGGGAGATCGGCCGGGGCCGATCAATCAAGACCGAACATCTTTTTTTGTACGCGGACGCCGCCCGAACAATCGCATCGGGGCGCTGAGCTGCCGTTCGACTCGCCGGACCGCACCGTTCCCGGCTGATTGATCAGGCCGGGTAGGCACAGGCCGCCAGGGCCGCCGCGGTCCGATCCGCCGCGCCCAGCACGACTTCGGGGCCACGGGGTGCGGTCGAGCGCGCGTCGACCACCGCGGTCGGGCCGTCACCGCCCAGACAGGCCGCCGCGACGATCAGCACCGGGTCGGAGCCGGCCGCGGACGGCTCGAGCTTCCACGGCACCCGGAAGCCGGGCCGCGCGACCGATTCCTCGGTGAATCCCACCTGCCGCCATCGACGGGGCGAGTCCGGCCCGTACAGCGCGGCGAATCCGACGATGTCGAGGCGGGTGCCGGCGGCGCTGAGCCGCAGCGCGCCGGGCAGATCGGGGTCGGCGCCGACGGTCAGGCGCACCTCGGCGGGGCCGGGCCGGTCGTCGGCACAGCGGGTGGGCGCGAGCTCGGCCGGCGGGTTGCCGTGCACGGTCCCGGAGGTGATCACGCCACCGCCGGGCAGCTCGAACCAGCGCACGTCGGGCGTACCGCCGGTGGTGTCGTGGATCTTCTCGCCCAGGCAGAATCCGACGAAGCCGACGGTGCAGCCGGCCGGGATGGTGGCGAGCGGCGGCGTATCGCGGGCCGCTCCGGCGCGCACCCGGGCGCCGGCGCCGTAGGTGACCGCGGTGAACGCCGGTCTCGCGACCTTCGGCGGACAGCCCGGCGCGGCAGCGGCCGGCCCGGAGCCGGCGGCACGCGACGGGTAGGGATCGTCGATCGCGAAGGCGCCGACCGCACCGATCACCAGGGCGGCCAGCACGGTGAACACCGCGAGCTTCCACCGCCACAGCGGTCCGAGCCGCACGCCGAACCCGGCCGGTGCCGGCGGGTCGTCCGGAGGAGGCTCGGCCGGTGTCCACATCGGTGCGCTCGGCCCGGCCCGCTCGGTCTCGGTGGCGACCGGTGGTGCGGTGCCGTCCAGTGCGGTCTGCAACTCCAGCCAGCGGTCCCGCCACATCTCGACGTCGCCCTGGCACGCCCCGACGTAGGCGAGCACCACGTCCAATGTGGGTCGCCGGACCCCGCCGGCCGCCTCGGACAGGGTGCCGGCGCCGTACCCGGCCGCCTTGGCGAGCACGCGGTAGGTGGGGCTGCCGGCGTCGACGCGGACCTTGCGCAGCTCGTACGCGAAAGCCTGCAACGGACCGGCCGCCGGATCGACCGTCTTCTCCTGGCGAGCCACCGCGCCTCCCCCTGGACGTGACCGATGGCGACCGGCAGGTCACCGGTCGCACGCCGAATCATCCCGCCGGGAAAAACGTGGCTACAACAGTGCGGGAGTATCACGAAGGAGACACGTGTCCTTCGACACGTGCCGGAGGGTGGCGCGATCCGCGCCACCCTCCGGGAACACTGTGGACTGCCTAGCCGCAGTGGCCGTACGCGCTGGTCCAGCTGCTGGTCTTGTACTTGCCGCCCCACTGCACGCATGTGTGCGGTGCGTTCGCGGTGACCGGCCCGGCGTAGTACGTGTACGAATGGTTGTCGGAGTGCAGCGTGCCGCCCTGCGTCTGCAGGGTCGCGTTCATCGCCACCACGCCGTCGATGTCGGTGGCCAGCGTGACCACGCAGTTGTCGCCGGTCGCCGCGTTGTAGGCGAGGTAGACGGTCGCGCCGGTCAGCGCGTGGTGGTCGACGACGGCGTAGCCGCTGCCGCACACCTGGGTCGCGCTGTACGGGTTCGAGGTGTGCGGTGCCGGCGATCCGCCGCCGCTGCCGCAGTGCTCGTAGCTGCTGGTCCAGGACGCCGACTGGTAGGCGCCGCCCCATTGCACGCACGTGTTCGGGGCGTACGCCGTCACCGGGCCGGCGTAGTACTGATAGGCGTGCGGATCGTTCTTCAGCGTGCCGCCCTGGGCCTGCAGCGTCGCGTTCATCGACACCGTCGCGGTCGGGTTGTCGGCCAGCGTGACGACGCAGTTGTTGCCCGAGTCGTCGTCGTACAGCAGGTAGATCGTCGCCCCGGTGATGTGGTGCGAGTCGACGACGCCGTACCCACTGCCGCACACCTGCACCGGCGAGTACGGATTGCCACCGGACGGCGGCGTGGTGCCGCCGCTGCCGGAGGCGCCGACGATCCCGGTGATGTAGTAGTCGGCCGCCGACACGAACGCCCCGGTGTGCGCCGAGGCCGCCGGAATGGTCACCTTGACGACCGACGACGTGACGGCGAAGTGCGCCATCGTGCCGCTCTCGCCACCCCAGTCGCCGTTGGCGGTGACGACCGAGCCGTCCGAGTTGACCGCGGTCACGATCGCGACGTGGTCGGCGTACCCGCCCGGGCTGGACGAGTAGACGACCGCGTCACCGGGCTGTGCGGCGGTGTGGAAGGTCCCGTTCGACTGGCCGTAGGTGTAGAAGCTCTGCGCCGCGGCGGTCAGGCCGGCCGTGTTCAGACCCGAGTTCGCCCACACCCACTTGGCGAAGTCGGCACACCAGTATTCGGGGCCGCCCGAATAGCCGCCGGCGCAGCTGTGCTCGTACTGGCTGCCGCCGAGCGAGTTGGTGGTCGGATGGTTGGCGCAGGTGCCGGCACTCTTACCGATGTTGGCCGCGGCGAGCGCCGCGGCGCCGCTGGTGGTGGCCACGGCCGCGGGTGCCGGCCGCGGGGCGGCCTGGGCCGGTGCGGCGCCCAGGAGCGCCACCGCGGCCGCCGCGGCGACCCCCCAGACCGAAAGCATGGTGCGTCTCAACGAGATCCTCCGTCCGGATGCGCCGCCGGACCGGACGTCCACGGCGCACCCCGAGGTCTACCGGCCGCCGTCGTTGTTCGGCAGGCCGGACGCCCCCGGATCAATCAATCCCGGACAACCCCCGGCCCGGACGGAGGGCCGTCACCCGGCCGCGCCGGGTAGCGGCCGCATTGCCTGCCAGGCCGCCGTGAGCGCCTGCCGGAACCGCGCCGGGTCGAGGTCGTGGGTCATCTCCTCCTCGAGGCGCCGCACCGGCCCGGCCAGCTCCTTGAGCAGGGCCGTCCCCCGGTCGGTGAGGTAGATCAGCATCTCGCGGCGGTTGCCCGGGTTGCGTTCGCGGCGGATCAGGCCGCGCGTCTCGAGTGCCGCCACCATGTCGGCCATCGCCTGGGCGGTGACGAACGAGTGCCGGGCCAACTGGGCGGTCGACAGGCCGTCGTGGCGTTCGAGCACGGTCAGGGCGGTGTATTGCAGCGCGGTGATGCCGGCCGGGCGGACCAGGTCGGTCAGCCGCGCCCGGACCGACAGTTCGAGTTGTTTGACCAGGTAGAGGAGGGAAGGAACGGTCGCAGTCATCGAGGCGATCCTAAGTCATTGACACGAAACCTGTTGGACACCAAGCTAGGCATCAACAGGTTTCCTGTCCTTCTTCTCCGGGTGGTGCTCATGGATCTCGGCGGCAAGGTGGCGATCGTGACCGGCAGCGGCCGCGGGCTCGGACTGGCGTACGCCAGGGCCCTGGCCGCCGCGGGCGCGGCCGTCGTGGTCAACGACGTCGACGCGGACGCGGTGACCGCCGCCGTCGGCGCGATCGTGGACGCGGGTGGCCGGGCCGCCGGGGTGACCGCCCCGGTCGGCGACAGCGCGACCGCCGACGCCCTCGTGGAGACCGCGGTCCGCGAGTTCGGCCGGCTCGACGTGCTGATCACCAACGCCGGCATTCTGCGCGACCGGGTGTTGTGGAAGATGTCCGACGAGGATTTCGACGCGGTGATCCACGTGCACCTGCGCGGCACCTTCACGTGCGCCCGCGCCGCCGCGGTGCGCCTGCGGGAGCAGGGCGAGGGCGGCCGGATCATCCTGATCTCCTCGCCGGCCGGCCAGCGGGGCAACTTCGGCCAGACCAACTACGCCGCGGCCAAGGCCGGCATCGCGGCGATGGCCCGCACCTGGGCGCTGGAACTGGCTCGCAACGGCATCACGGTCAACGCCGTCGTGCCGGTCGCGGCGACCGAGATGACCCGGACCATCCCGGCCTTCGCGCCGCTGATCGAACAGTCCGAGCGCACCGGCGAGCCGCTGCCCGCCTGGCTGCGCCGCGACGAGGGCCTGGGCACGGTCGACGACGTCACCGGGCTGATCGTCTTTCTCGCCTCGGACGCCGCGAAGGACATCACCGGCCAGGCGATCGGCGTCGGCGGCGACCGGCTCGCCCTCTGGGCTCATCCGCGGGAGAAGGCAGTCGCCTTCGCCGACGGCGGCTGGAGCGCCTCGTCGATCGGTGCGGCGCCGATTTTCGGCGCCCTGGAGACGTACGGGATCCCGGCTCCCCAGGCACCGGGGGCGTGAGATGGACGTCGACTCCCTGGTCGCCATCGACGTGCACACCCATGCCGAGATCAGCCGGGACGGCCACGGGTCGCTGAGCCCGGAACTGTTCGGCGCGTCCGAGGAGTACTTCAAGGCCCGGGGTCACCGGCAGCCGACCATCGACGAGACCGCCGCCTACTACCGGGAACGCCGGATGGCCGCGGTGGTCTTCACGGTCGACGCCGAGCACGCCACCGGCTGGCCGCGGATCGCCAACGAGGAGGTCGCCGAGAGCTGCGCGGCCCATCCCGGCGTGCTGATTCCCTTCGCCAGCATCGATCCGCACAAGGGCCGGGCCGGCGCGCGCGAGGCGCGGCGCCTGGTGTCCGAGTACGGCGTGCGCGGCTTCAAGTTCCACCCGAGCATCCAGGCGTTCAGCCCCGACGACCGGATGGCCTACCCGCTCTACGAGGCGATCGAGGAACTCGGCGTGCCCGCGCTCTTCCACACCGGACAGACCGGGATCGGCGCCGGGCTGCCGGGCGGGGGCGGGATCCGCCTGCGGTATTCCAACCCGATGCTCGTCGACGACGTGGCCGTCGACTTTCCCGAGCTGCGCATCATCCTCGCCCACCCGTCGTTCCCGTGGCAGGACGAGGCCCTCGCGGTCGCCACCCACAAGCCCTACGTCCACATCGACCTGTCCGGCTGGTCGCCGAAGTACTTCCCGCCCCAGCTGGTGCGCTACGCCAACTCGCTGCTGCAGGACAAGGTGCTCTTCGGATCGGACTACCCGCTCATCACGCCCGACCGCTGGCTCACCGACTTCGAGAAGCTGGAGATCAAGCCCGCGGTCCGCCCGAAAATCCTCAAGGAGAACGCCGCCCGCCTGCTCGGACTGACCAAGGAGACCGCGAAGTGATCACCGTCAACGGACTCGACGAGATCAAGGCGCTGGCCGGGCGCGACCTCGGCCGCAGCGACTGGCTGGAGATCACCCAGGACCGGGTGAACACGTTCGCCGACGCGACCGGCGACCATCAGTGGATCCACGTCGACGTCCAGCGCGCGAAGGACGGCCCGTTCGGCGGGACGATCGCCCACGGCTACCTCACGCTGTCGCTGGTCATCCCGCTCTTCACCGAGCTGCTCCAGATCACCGGCACGACGATGAGCGTCAACTACGGCCTCGAGAGGGTGCGGTTCCCCAACCCGGTCCGGGTCGGCTCGAAGATCCGGCTGGCCGCGACCGTGGCCGAGGTGACCGAGGTCGCCGGCAACGGCGTGCAGATGGTGCTCGACTTCATCGTGGAGATCGACGGTCAAGCCAAGCCGGCCTGCGTCGCCCGACCCGTCTACCGCCACTACGCCTGATGGCCGCGCTTCCGCTGCGCAACCGGGGACTCGGATCCTGGCCGGCCCGGCGAGCGGCGATGTCCCCACAGCGGCCGGCCCTGCTGTTCGGCGACGACGTCACCACGTACGCCCAATTGCGCGACCGGATCGCCCGGCTGGCCTCCGGCCTGATGTCGCGGGGCGTGAGCCCCGGCGACCGCGTCGCCTACCTGGGGCCCAACCACCCGGCGTTCGTCGAGACGATGTTCGCGACCCACCTGCTCGGCGCGGTCTTCGTGCCGCTCAACGCCCGCCTCGCCGAGCCCGAGATCGACTACATGCTCCGGCACAGCGGCGCGACCGCGCTGGTGCACGCGCCGGGCAGCGCGTTCTCGGTGCGGCCCGGCACGGTCGTCGAGGTCGGCGACGCGTACGAGAAGTGGCTGGAAGCCGCCGGAGAGCCGGCGGCGATCGACGTGCCGGTCGAGCCGGGCGACGTGGCCTTCATCCTCTACACGTCCGGCACCACCGGGCGGCCGAAGGGCGCCACCCTCACCCACTCCAATGTGGTCTGGAACTGCTACAACCTGCTCGTCGGCGTCGACGTGGCCGGCGACGAGGTGACGCTGATCGGCGCCCCGCTGTTCCACGTCGCCGCCCTCAACCAGTGCCTGCTGCCGACCTTCCTCAAGGGCGGCCGCAGCGTGATCATGCCGGCCTGGGACGTCGACGCCGCCTTCGACCTGATCGAAGCGCACCGGGTCACGTGGATGTTCGGCGTGTCGGCGATGTTCGCCGGCCTGGCCCGGTCGCCGCGCTGGCCCGGCGCCGATCTGTCGTCGGTGCGCAGCGTGATGTCCGGCGGCGCGCCGGTGCCCGAGGCGCTGATCGGTGCCTATCAGCAACGCGGCCTCACCTTCTGCCAGGGCTACGGGATGACCGAGACCGCGCCCGGGGCGACCTTCCTCGAAGCGCGCGAGAGCGTGACCCACCTCGGATCGGCCGGGCTTCCGGTCTTCTTCGCCGACGTGCGCTGCGTGCGCCCGGACCTGACCGACACCGAGCCCGGCGAGCCCGGCGAGGTGCTCGTGCGAGGCCCGAACGTCACGCCCGGCTACTGGAACGATCCGCAGGCGACCCGCGACGCCTTCACGGCCGGCGGATGGTTCCGGTCCGGCGACGTCGCCCGCGTCGACGCGGGCGGCCACTATCACGTCGTCGACCGGGTCAAAGACATGTACATCTCGGGCGGCGAGAACGTCTACCCGGCCGAGGTCGAGTCGGTTCTCTTCGAGCATCCGGCGATCGCGGAGGCGGCCGTGGTCGGGGTGCCCGACCCGAAATGGGGCGAGGTCGGCCGGGCCTTCGTGGTCCCGTTGCCGGACGCCGCGCTCGACCCGGAGTCCGTCCGGGCCTTCCTCGTCCCGCGACTCGCCAAATACAAGATTCCGGCCTATGTGGACGTCGTGCCGGCGCTCCCCCGCACCGGCTCGGGCAAGGTGCGCAAGGCCGAGCTGCGCGACCGCCCGATTCCCACCTGATCCGCCAAGAAGGGGACTCAACCATGCGCAAGATAGCAGCGGTTGCCGCAGCCGCGGCGGCCTGCGCCGCCGCGGTCCTCGCGGCGCCGTCCGGACCGGCCTATGCGGCCTCCGGCGCCTTCACCGGTACGCTCACCGACGGCGCGAGCTGGGTCGCCGACGTGCCGGCCCACTGGAACCACACACTCATCCTCTACAGCCACGGGTACGGCCCGCTGACCGCGCAGGACGCGCCCGACGCCGCCACGAAGACCCAGCTGCTCGCGGCCGGCTACGCACTGGTCGGCTCGTCGTATTCCGGTCCCTCGTGGTGGGCGATGGCGAGCGCGGTCGACGACCAGTTCTCCTCGCTGGCCGCCGCGTCGCGCATCACCGGCCGTCCCCACCGGACGATCGCGTGGGGCACCTCGATGGGCGGGCTGGTCAGCGCCCTCGAAGCCCAGGACCGGCGGCATCTCGTCGACGGCGCCCTGACAACCTGCGGCCTGGTCGCGGGCGCCCTCAACCTCAACGACTACCAACTCTACGGCGAATACGCCCTCGCCCATCTGCTCGCTCCCGGCCAGCCCGTCAAACTGGTCCGCTACACCGACGCGGCCGACGCCGGCGCCGCCGCCCAGAGCTTGTCCACTGTGGTCGCTGCGAATCAGGGCACGGCGGCCGGCCGGGCCCGGATCGCCCTCGGCGCGGTGCTGCTCAACGAGCCCGGCTGGTACACCGGTCCGGCCGCGCCCGGCCCGCGCGACTATGCCGGCCAGGAAGCCCAGCAGGAACAGGAGATCGCCACCTTCCTGCTGCCGTTCATCATGACCGCCCGGCAGCAGGTCGAGCTCGCCGCCGGCGGCAACAGCTCGGCGACGAAGGGGGTCGACTTCGGCGCGGTCCTGGACAGCAGCGCCCACGCCGGAGAGGTCCGCGCGCTCTATCGCGCCGCCGGCCTGAACCTAGAGACCGACCTGCGCCGGCTCACCCGCGACGCGGACATCAAAGCCGATCCGGCCGCGGTCGCCGCTCTGGCCCGCACCTCCATGGTGAGCGGCCACCTGGGCGTCCCCGAGCTCGACATCCACACGATCGCCGACCAGCTCGTGCCGGTCGAGCAGGAGAACTGGTACGGCAAGCTGGTCGAGCGCCGAGGCGGTGGGCCGCTGCTGCGCCAGGCGTACGTGAACACCACCGGCCACTGCGCGTTCCAGCCGGCCGAGACCATCGCCGCGCTGCACGCCGTCGAGCACCGCCTCGGCACCGGCCGCTGGGACGCCACGACCTCGCCCGGGGCGCTGAACGCGGCGGCGGGCGGCACCGGCCGCTACGTACGGTATGAACCGCCGCGCCTGGCCGGCGGCCTGGGCGAACCACGCTGATGTCAGTGCGGGGGGCGCTCGGAGAGCGCCCCCCGGCAGGCGATCACATAGCGGCGCAGCTGTTCCGCCTGTTCGCCGGAGAGCGAGGCGAGCATCCGCTGCTCGACCGCGGCGACGTCGCCGCGCAGCCGGTCGAGCAGCGCCTCGCCCGGCCCGGTCAGGCGCAGCACCCGGCGCCGCCGGTCGGCCGGATCCGGCCGGCGTTCGATCAGGCCGCGCTCCTCGAGCACGGCGATCATGTCGGCCGCGCTCTGGTCGGTGACGAAGGCGTTGCGGGCCAGCGCGGCGGTGCTCAGGTCGGAGCGGCGCTCGAGAACGGTCAGGGCCGTGTATTGCAACGGGGTGATCGCCTCCGGGCGCAGCACCTCGTCGAGCCGGGAGCGAACGGCCAGCTCCAGCTGCTTGATCAGGTAAAGCAAGGTCGGCCCGGTCACCGGGTCATCCTCGCAAACGAAGTAATAGCCAGGAAACCTGTACACCGAGAATGACCGGTGGCACAGTGCACCTATCCCGCGCTTCTCCGGAGGCAACATGAGTACCGTCGCCAATGCCCAGGCCGGCTCCCGGGCCGCCGTCCACACCCCTTTCCTGACGCCCGGCACCCGCGTCGCCACCGCGCTCGCCGTCCTCCTCGCCCAGGTCGGCCTGGCCATCCCCGCCGTCCTCAACGGGCTCTTCCAGGAGGACCTGCACACCACCTCGGCCCAGCTCACCTGGATCTCCGACGCGTTCCTGGTTCCGGTGACCCTGCTCGAACTGACGTTCGGCGTGCTCGGCGACCTCTTCGGCCGCAAACGCCTGCTCATCGGCGGCAGCCTGCTCATGGCGATCGGCGAAGGGCTCAGCGTGCTCACCCCCCGGGCCGGCGCGTCCAACACCGGCGCGATCAGCCTCCTCTGGACCGGGCAGGCACTCACCGGCATCGGTGCGGCCGTCATCTTCCCGACCACCCTCGCCATGGTCGCCGCCGGCACCCACACCGTGCGCGACCGCGCCCGTGGCATCGCCATCTGGGCCGCCGCGCTCTCCTCGGGCGGGTTCGTCTCGCCCCTGCTCGGCGGCCTGGTCACCAAGCTCCACTGGGGCGGCAGCGAGACCGCGGTCTGGCGCTGGGCGTTCGTCGCCGTCGGCATCCTCGCGCTGATCAGCATGGCGGTGGCCACGCTCGCCCAGAACTCGTCGGCGCCCGAGGGCCGGTCCCTCGACTGGGGCGGCCAGATCACCATCGCCGTCTCACTGTTCGCCCTGCTCTTCGCCGTCATCCAGGGCTCGACCTGGGGCTGGTCCAACGGCTGGGTGATCGGCGGTTTCATCGCCGCCGTGCTGTTCTTCGCCCTGTTCATCACGGCCGAACGGCGCTCGCCCGCTCCCCTGCTGCGCCTCGAGCTGTTCCGCAGCCGCGCCTTCTCGGTCAACTCGATCATCACCGTGATCGGCATGTTCGCGTTCCTCGGCACGGCCTACACGACGAGCATCCGCCTCTCCGCCATCCAGGGCTTCTCCCCGATGAAGACCGCGATCGCCTTCGTGCTGCTGCAGGGCTTCGCGCTCGTGCTGATGCCGCTGACCGCGAAGGTGATCCACTCGTACAACCCGCGCTGGGCGCTCGGCGGCGGCTTCCTGCTGATCAGCGCCGGCGACCTCTGGGCGGCCACCCGGCCGGCCTCGGACCTGTCGATCTGGCCGATCGTCGGGCCGCTGGTGCTGATCGGCATCGGCTTCGCGTTCGCGCTGTCCGGCGTGACCGCGGTGGCGGTCAACACGGTGCCCGGCCATCTGGCCGGCATGGCTTCGGGCACGACCAGCCAGCTGCGCGACTTCGGGTTCACGCTCGGGCCGGCCGTGATCGGGGCGATCGCCCTGAGCCGCGCCGCGACCGACATCCAGAACAAGCTCGCCGCCAGCCCGGCCGTGCAGTCGGCGCTCGCCGCCTTCGACAAGTCGGCGCCGCCGGAAGTGGCCGGGGCGGTGCACTCCGGGCCACTGGGGGCCAACGCGATCCCGGGCAACCCCCTCAAGGCGCTCGCCTTCGCGGCGCTCGATCACGCGTACGCCATGGGTTATGTGGTGTGCGGCGTAGCCGCGCTGGTCGCCGCCGTGCTGGCGGCGGCCGGCCTGAGCGGAACCGGCCACCGGCCCCTGGTGACCGAGGAGTCCCTGGCCGACTGAGGCCCGCGACAGTCGAGGAGGCCGGGATCCGTCAGGGTCCCGGCCTCCTCCCATGTGCCCTCGGCCGGGGCCTGGAACTTCTGCTGACGGCGCCGGAAGTTTCGGAACGAAACGCTGGCGTGCAGGCGCTGGATTCCCGGACGCAGCGGTCGCCTACTCGAACGAAAGCCTTCCGCGACCGACGAAGACGCACGGCTTTCTCGGCCCAACCGGACGGCAGTGCGGCCTCGATACCTTCCGGAAGTTTTCCGGAAGGTGTTGTCTCCACGCGGGTACCGTGCCAGCATGACAAGACATCTAAATGCATCGTTCTTTGGTCCGGGTCGTGCGATTCCTCGACTCCCCATCGCGCACGGCGGCCGCGATCCACCGCACGCGCCGTGCCCAGCGGCCGGGACCGGAACCGAAGAAGGAGGCCTTTGTGACAACCAGTTCTCCGGTCGACTCCGCCCGCTCCCCGGGGAGAAGATCGTTGCGCCGCCGATCGCTGATCGGTGGAACCGTCGCCGCCGTCGCGGCCGTCGGCGTGATCATGGTGATGCCGAACGCGAACGCGGCGGCGGGCACCCTCGGTGCGGCCGCCGCCCAGTCGGGCCGGTACTTCGGCACGGCGATCGCCGCGAGCAGGCTCGGTGACTCGACCTACACCACCATCGCCGGACGTGAGTTCAACATGGTCACGCCGGAAAACGAGATGAAGCCGGACGCGACCGAACCCCAGCGGGGCCAGTTCAACTTCAGCGCCGGCGACCAGGTCTACAACTGGGCGACCCAGCACGGCATGAAGGTCCGCGGCCACACCCTCGCGTGGCACTCGCAGCAGCCGGGCTGGATGCAGAGCCTCAGCGGCAGCAGCCTGCGCCAGGCGATGATCGACCACATCAACGGGGTGATGGGCCACTACAAGGGCAAGCTCGCCTACTGGGACGTCGTCAACGAGGCGTTCAACGAGGACGGCAGCCGCCGCCAGTCCAACCTGCAGGGCACCGGCAACGACTGGATCGAGGTCGCCTTCAAGACCGCCCGCGCGGCCGACCCGTCGGTCAAGCTCTGCTACAACGACTACAACATCGAGAACTGGTCCTACGCCAAGACGCAGGGCGTCTACAACATGATCAAGGACTTCAAGTCCCGCGGCGTCCCGGTCGACTGCGTCGGCCTGCAGACCCACTTCACCGGCGGCAGCTCGCTGCCGAGCAACTTCCAGACCACACTGGCCAACTTCGCCGCCCTCGGCGTCGACGTGGCCCTGACCGAGGTCGACGTCACCAACGCCTCGACCTCGCAGTACGCCGGACTCACTCAGGCCTGCATGAACGTGTCCCGCTGCGTCGGCATCACCGTGTGGGGCGTACGCGACAGCGACTCGTGGCGCTCGGGCGAGAGCCCGCTGCTCTTCGACGGCAGCGGCAACAAGAAGGCCGCCTACACCTCGGTGCTCAACGCCCTCAACGCCGCCGGCCCGACCACCTCACCGACCGGGACCGGCCCGACCACCTCTCCGCCGACCACCGCGCCGAGCGGCGGAGGCCGGATCGTCGGCGCCCAGTCGGGCCGGTGCATCGACGTGCCCAACGCGTCGCAGAACAACGGCACCCGCGTCCAGCTTTACGACTGCAACGGCCAGGCCAACCAGGCCTGGACCCTGACGTCGAGCAAACAGCTGACCGTGTACGGCAGCAGGTGCCTGGACGCCGCCGGCTCCGGTAACGGCTCGGCCGTGCAGATCTACAGCTGCAACGGGCAGGCCAACCAGCAGTGGAACGTCAACTCCAACGGAACCATCACCGGCGTGCAGTCCGGACGCTGCCTCGACGTCTGGGGCACCGGCAACGGCCAGCAGGTCCAGCTCTACGACTGCAGCGGACAGGCCAACCAGCGCTTCACCTTGAACTGACCGCGGAGTTCGACCGCGGGGGAACGGCAACAGAAGGTGGGCCCGGGCCGGTTTTCCGGCCCGGGCCCACTGAGTTCGACGCCCGGAGCGGCGCGCCGCCGTGGTGATCGCCGATCAGCTCGGGAGGGTCACCGCGGTCGGAGCCGAACGGTTGGTGGTGGTGCCGTCGCCGAGCTGACCGGCCCAGTTGTAGCCCCAGCACCACAGGCTTCCGTCGGTCCGGGCCGCACAGGTGTGGTAGCCGGTGACGACGCCGGCGGTCGACGAACCGGCCTGGACCGGCGCGTACCGGTTGGTGGTGGTGCCGTCACCGACCTGGCCGTCCATGTTGTTGCCCCAGCACCACAGCGTGCCGTCGGTGCGCGTCGCGCACGCCGTGTTGAAGCTCGCGTTCACCGTGGCCCAGTTCGTGGCGGTGCCGACCTGAATCGGCGTGGTCTGATAGGTGGCGTTCACGCCGAGCTGCCCGTAGCCGTTCTCACCCCAGCACCACAGGGTTCCGTCCGAGCGCACTGCGCAGGTGAACGCGTATCCGGCCGCCACGCCGGTCCAGTTCGTCGCCGTGCCGACCTGGGTCGGGGTGATCGTGTAGCTGAGGCTGCCGATGCCGAGCTGGCCGGTCGTGCTGTCGCCCCAGCACCAGAGCGTGCCGTCGGTGCGGATGGCGCAGGTGTGCCCGAAGCCGGCGGTGACGCTCGCCCAGTTGGTGGCGGCGCCGATCTGGAGCGGGCTGGTGGCATACCAGGTCGAAGAATCGGTCGCCAGCTGACCGAGACGGTTGAAACCCCAGCACCACAGCGTCCCGTCGGTCCGGACGCCGCAGGTGTGACTGTCGCCGGCGCTGACACCGGCCCAGCCGGCGGCGGTGCCGACCTGCGCCGGGGCGCTGCGGTCGGTGGTGGTGCCGTCGCCGAGCTGGCCCCGGTTGTTGCTGCCCCAGCACCACAGGGTCCCCGCGGAACGCACGCCGCAGGTATAGCTGGTTCCGGCGTCGATGGCGGTCCAGTCGGTGTCGCCGCCTACGCGCACCGGCGTGGTCGCGTCGACGGTGGTGCCGGTGCCGAGCTGACCGGTGCCGTTGCTGCCCCAGCACCACAGCGTCCCGTCGGTGCGCACCGCGCAGGTGTGCCCGTAACCCGAGGCGAGGGCGGAGACGCCGGGCGCCGCGCCGGCTGGTGCGGCCACCGCGGCGGACGTGCCGGCGACGGCCGACCCGGTGATGGCGGTCGCCACGGTCAGCAGAAGCATTCCGACTATGCGCCGCACGCGGTCACGCCGCCGATCATCACGAAATCTAATCATGTGCTGTTCCCCAAGAAATCGAAGCGATAACCGTTACGGCGACGTTGCCGCGGCAAATCCGGATAGCCATCAGTTCATAACACCGGCCTCACAACATTGACTAGAAAGAATGTAATTTCGGAAATTGCGGCCCCGATCGCACGCCCGTGCTCAGCGATAGCCGGCCGCGACGATCGCCGCCTGTACGGCGTTCTCCGTCGCGTCGCTCGGGTAGCCGGCGACCATCGCACCCTCGTAGAAGGTGCCCAGACTCTGGTTGGTGTTGGTGGCACAGCAGTCGCCGCCACTGCCGAGGACGATCGCGCCCTGCTTCCTCATCGGGCTGTACCCGTTGGGCAGGGCGCCGTCCCAGAGGGTGGCCGGGCTGCCGGACTGCGCGTTCGCGCCTTTGATCGCGAAGCGGGAGGTGCCGTTGTTCTTCAGCATCGCGGTCACGAATTTGCTGGTGAACGCTCGCTGGCCGGGGTTCCAGGACTGGCTGCCGCCGGGGTAGAGGCCGTATTCGAGGTCGGCCTGCACCCACGGGCCGGTGCCGGAGCAGCCACCGAACCAGCAGCTGGTGCCGAAGTAGATGGCGTCCATCGCCCCGGCACCGTCGGCCTTGCGATCCGTCTCGCTGTTGCCGTAGTCGAAGCAGCAGCCGCCGTTGACGTGAGTGCCGCTGGTGACCATGTATTCGCCCTCGGGGGCGCTACCGGTCGGGACGCCGGAACCGGATCCGTTGTGCCAGTAGCTGTTCCTCGGGTTGATGTAGAGCGAGTACGCCTTGGCGCCGTTGACGGTGAGCGACTCGCTGGTCGCGGTGGCCGGCGTGTCCTGGCCACCGGCTCCGCCCGTGCCCTGATAGGCGAGGTTGTTGCCGTGGCCGGACTGGTCGTACACGACGGTGATGACGCAGGTGGTTCCGGAGCAGAACGCGTCCTGCGCCGGGGCGTTGGCGGTGCCGCCCGGGGCCGGCACCCCGATGTCGCGGGTGGCGTTGTCCGAGGATCGCCGCACCTGGTAGAGCGATCCGCTGTAGGCGGCGTAGAGCGCCCGGGTGGTGCTGTGGGCGGCGATGCAGGGCGTGCCGCCGCCGGCGTAGATGTCGCACGGAAGGCGCGTCGCCGGGGTCGACGAAGGCGGCGTTGATGAAGGCGGGGTCGATGAAGGCGGCGTTGATGAAGGCGGGGTCGATGAAGGCGGGGTCGTGGTGGACCCGGTGCAGGCCACGCCGTTGAGCGTGAAGGCGGCCGGGGCCGGGTTGCTCCCGGTCCAGGACCCGTTGAAGCCGAACGACACGGTGCCGTTGGTGGCGACCGAACCGTTGTAGCCGGCGTTCCGGGCGGTGACCTGCGATCCGGACTGGGTGAGCGTGGTGTTCCACGCCTGGGTCACCTGCTGGCCGGCGCCGAACGACCAGACCAGGGTCCAGGAGGCGAGGGCGTCACCGAGGTTGGTGACCGTGACGTTCGCGCCGAAGCCGCCCGACCAGGACGACGAGACGGCGTAGCTCACCGAGCAGCCCGCCGGCGCGGCCTGGGCCGGCCGCGCCGCGATCCCGGCGGCCACGGTGGCCAGCGCCAGACCGGCCGACAGAAGGATCTTTCTGGAATGCCTCATGGCGTCTCCTCCAAGGGGGGTGAGGGGACCGGTGGGCGCGCCCCGAGGCCGGGCCCACCGGTCCGTTCCACTCAGCGCTGCAGGGTCAGCAGGCCGGGCCGGTACGGCAGCAGGCCGTAGTCGCCGCCGGAGTTGGTGGCTCGCCCCTGGTAGAGCAGTTGCAGGTGGCAGGGGTCAACGGTCATGGTCTGGTCGGCGGTGCTGCGGATCAGATCGCCGTGGCTGATGTCGTTGGTCCAGGTGGCGCCGCTGTTGGCCTTGCCGGCGAACGGGTTGCCCTCGGTCGCCGCCTGGGGAGTCCAGGTGCCGCCCAGGCTGGTGGCCGTGAACGAGCGGAAGTAGCGCCCGTTGGCGCCGATCGCCTCGACGATCATGAGGTACTGGTTCTGGCCCTGGACCTTGTAGACCTGGGGGGCCTCGAACAGGTTGTTCGTGCTGTCGCTCATGACCGTGGTCGCGGTCGAGCCGAAGTTGCCCGGGAAGTTCCCGATCGGCATGCTCGCCCGGTAGATCTTGCCGTTGTCCCCGGCGAAGAACAGATACATGTTCGTGCCGTCACCGATCAGCGTCTGGTCGATCGGGCCGGTGCCGGAGCCGCTGATGCTTCCGGAGAAGAGCGGTTGTGCCGCCGACCAGCCGTTCGCGTTGGTGGGGTCGCTCGAGGTCCGGTAGGAGAAGGCGGTCGCGCCCCACTGGTAGGCGAGGACCCAGACGTTCCTGGGGGCGAAGTAGAACAGCGTCGGGGCGACGGTGCCCGACGTCATGGTGTTCTGCGAGGCCGAGGCCATGTCGGTCCAGTTGGTGAACAGGCCGAAGTTCATGGAGCCCCACGACGATCCGTTGTCGTGTGTGGTCGCGTAGACGAGGTGCTTGCCGTTGTAGGGAACGGTCGTGAAGTCCTTGAGCGACGCCCAGCCCGACTTCGGGGTCGCCAGCGCTCCGGTCGACGACCAGCGGTAGGTCGACGGAAGCGTGCACGAGGCGGGCGCCGTGGTGGGGCCGGTGGTCGTCGGTTTGGTGGTCGGGCCGGTGCCGCCGGTGCAGGCCACGCCGTTCACGGCGAAGCTCGCCGGGGCCGGGTTGCTCCCGGTCCAGGACCCGTTGAAGCCGAACGACACGGTGCCGTTGGTGGCGACCGAACCGTTGTAGCTCACGTTCTTGGCGGTGACCGCCGTACCGCTCTGGGCCAGCGACGCGTTCCACGCCTGCGTCACCGACTGCCCGGCGCCGAACGACCACGTCAGCGTCCAGCCGCTGATCGGGTCGCCCAGGTTGGTGATCGACACGTTGGCGCCGAACCCGCCCTGCCACGACGACGAGACGGCGTAATTCACCGAACAACCGGCGGTGGCGGGGGGGGGCGGGGGGCCCGCCCCCCCGCGCCCCCCCCCCCCCCCACCGCCCGCGCGCGCGCGGAGAAAAAACTGTCATTGGGAGGGGTTTAGTAGGAGTGGTTTAAGG
>NZ_JBFBAD010000184.1:0-17478 GCF_040682075.1 Actinoplanes sp. NPDC051411
CGCCGATCCGTGATGGCGTGCCGGGTCGTCGAAAGCCGGGTCGTCGGCCGTGACCAGGCGGGAAGGGTTGGGCACGCGCAGCGGTGGCTCGCTGAGGCGCCGCCAGCCGGTGGGGCTCCACGAGTTCTGCCCGTGGCGGTAGAAGGACGCGTCGCCCAGCCCGTGCAGGAGCGCGACGCGGCCCGGGGGCAGCAGGACGCCGCCGGCTGCGGGTCGTGGTGTTCCGTCGCCGGAGTGCTGGAGGGCGAAGGAACGGCCGTCGAGCTGCACGAGCTGAGCCATGGTTCTCCTGTCTGATGGACGGACGGTTACTTGAGCAGACCGTTGACCTGGTCGTTGGCCTTTTTCAGCGCGTCGGCCGGGGCGGCCTGCCCGAGCACGACCGACTGGATGGAGTCCTGCACGATCTGGCTGACCTCGTTGCCGTGGTCGGTGATCGGCAGGAAGAAGGTGCCGCCGGGCGCGGTCGCCTCGTCGGTGAAGACCTGTACGTCGCGGCCGGCCGCCTTGTGCGCGGCGAGGGCCTTGTCGGTGCTGGTCTTGATGGCGGGGAAGACCACCGCGTGCTGGGCCACGATGTCCTGGCAGTCGGCCGAGCCGAGGAACTTCACCCACGCCCAGGCCTGGTCGGGGTGTTTCGTGCCGGCGTAGATCGCGTCGGACAGCCCGTTGATCGGGGTCTTGCGGCCGGCCGGGCCGGTGGGCAGCGGCGCGAGGGCGTACTTCTGTTTGGTGCCGGCGCCGAGGTAGGTGCCGATCGTCCACGAGCCGGTGATCGTGAACGCGCCCTTGCCGGTCTCCATCACCGCGTCGCGGCTGAGCGTGGACTGCTTGTCGAACGGCGGCGCGTAGCCGGCGTCGATGAGGTGCTTGAACCAGGTGATCGTGTCGGCCAGCCTGGGGTCGTCGTAGTTGTAGTGGGTGCCCCACGGGTTCTTGTCGAGGTAGGTGAATCCGTCGCTGACGGCCAGGTCGCCCCAGCCGTTCTGGCCCTGGGCGCCGTCGGCCCATTCGGGGAGGTAGCCGTACACCTTGACGTGGGTCTTGTCGAAGGCCGGGTCGAGTCCGTTGTGGCCGCTGGTGTCGACCGTCGCGGCGGCGATCGCCTTCTCGAACGTGCCGCCGTCGGCCGGGTTCCAGGTCAGATCGGCCAGACCACTGGTGTCTTTGACCAACTGCTTGTTGTAGACCAGGGCCATCGTGTCCCAGTCCTTCGGCAGGCCGTACCGTTTGCCGTCCTTGACGAACAGGTCGGCCAGCCCGGCCTGGTACTGCGTGAGGTCGACGTGGTCCTGGTCGACGAACGGCTGGATGTCGAGGATCTGATTGCTGGAGACGAACTGCGGATAGTAGGACGCGTGGTCGGTCCAGACGTCGGGCGCGCTGCCGCTGGTCAGCTGGGTGGTGAGGTTCTGCCAGTACTGGTCCCAGGCGGTCTGCGTGATCTTGACGGTGACGTCGGGGTCGGCCTTGGTGAAGGCGTCGGCGCATTCCTGATAGGCCGGCTGCTGCTTGTCGTCCCAGAGCCAGTAGTTGAGGGTCACCTTGCCGCCGGCTGCGCCGTCGTCATCGGAGTTCCGGGAGCAGGCGGCGAGGGGAAGCGTCAGCGCGGCGGCGGCCAGGGCCGCGATGACCGTACGCGGTGGGAGCACGGAATCTTCCTTCCAGTTATTTGATGCCGGTGAAGTTGAGTGATTGCACGAGGCGCTTGCCGAGGAAGACGAGAACCAGCACGACGGGGACGACGGACAGCGCCGAGGCGGCCATGAGTCCGGTCCAGTCCGGCTGGGTGTCGGGGGACTGCTGGCGGAACACCCCGAGCGCCACCGTGAGCACCCGGGTCGGTTCCCCGCGGCCGACGAGCAGGGGCCACAGGAAGTCCTTCCAGGCCCACACCGCGGTGGTGAGCGCGATGGTGAGCAGCGGACCCCGGCTCATCGGCATGACGACCCGCCAGAAGATGCCCCAGCGGCCGGCGCCGTCGATCGTCGCCGCCTCCTCGACCTCGCGCGGCACCGAGAGGAAGAACTGCCGGAGGAAGAAGACGGCGAACGGGGTCATCAGCAGGTTGGGCGCGACCATGCCGGCGAACGTGTCGATCAGGCCGAGGTTCTTCACCAGCGTGAAGTTGGGGAGCAGGGTGAAGATCGGCGGGACCATGAGGGCCGCGATGAGGACGCCGAAGACCAGGTCGCGGCCCGGGAAGCGGAGGCGGGCGAAGGCGTACCCGGCCATCGCGCAGCAGAAGGTCTGTACGGCCGCGATGCTCAGCGCGTAGATCGTGGAGTTCAGCGTGTAGCGCAGGAAGTTGATGTGCGCGCCGGAGCCGCCGGCCTTACGCGCGGTGGCGTCGTCGACGAGCCCGAGGACCCGCCAAAAGTTGATCATCGTCGGGTGGGCGGGCAGCAGGTTGGTGCTGTCGGTGAAGATGTCGCCGGCCGGGGTGATCGCCGTGCGGATCATCCAGTAGAACGGCAGGATCGTGAGGACCAGGAAGACGATCAGCGCGGTCCAGGCCAGTGTTCGGCCGAGGTTGAGTCGCATCGCGGCCCCTCAGTTCAGATCGGATCGGGAGGCGCGCAGCAACCGCATCTGCACGGCGGTGAGCAGGCCCAGAATCACGACGAGGACCATCGCCGCCGAGGCGGCGTAACCCATGTGGAAGTACGCGAAAGCCTGCTGGTAGATGTAGAAGTAGATGACTCGGGTGGCGCCGGCCGGGTCGCCCTTGGTGGTCACCGCGACGGTGTCGAAGATCTGGAACGACCCGATCAGCGACACGACGAGCACCAGCGCGAGCACCGGGCGCAGCAGCGGCAGCGTGATCCGGCGGAACATCCGCAGCTCGCCCGCCCCGTCGAGCGACGCGCTCTCGTACAGGTGCTGGGGAATCTGGAGCATGCCGGCATAGAGCAGCAGCGCGGTGTACCCGGTGTACGCCCACGTGTTGATCAGCGCGATCGAGGGCATGGCCCAGGTGGGCGACGTGAGAAATCCCTGATTGCCGAAGCCCAGTGCGGTGATCAGGTGGTTGACGAAGCCGAGGTTGGCGTCGAGCAGCCACATCCACAGCAGGCCGACGGTCACGTTCGGCACCAGCCAGGGGAGCAGCAGGGTCGCCCGCAGCACGACCGAGCGGGTGAGCCGGTGCATGAGCGCGGCCAGCCCGAGCGCCAGCAGCGTCTGCGAGCCGATGTTGAGCACGACGTAGAGCGCCGTGACCTTCATCGAGTTCCAGAACTGGGCGTCGTGCGCGAGGGCGGCGTAGTTCCGGCCACCGACGTACGAAGGGGTGTTGAGCAGGCTGTAGTCGGTGAGCGAATACCACGCGCCGCGGATGGTCGGGTACAGGTAGAACACCGCGAAGCCGATCAGCACCGGCAGCAGGAAGAGCCAGGCCACGCGGCGGTCGTCGCGATGCCGGCGGGGTCCGGCCGGTGCGGTCGGCGGGTCCGGCAGCGGCGGGGCGGGCGCCGCGACGGGATGGGACATCGCCACGATCCGGCCTCTTTTCATCAATCGAAGTTCTTCGACATCGGTGTCTTGCGGTGGTGGGGAGGAGGTCGCTAATAATGATGAAGCTCATGGAAAGTTTGTCAACACCTCCTCAAAATGCCGTCCCCAATCGGAGTTCGGAGGATCCCCATGCGCTTCCTACGAGCGCTCGTGCCCGCGGTGCTGGTCGCCGCGGTGCTCGCCGCCCCGCACGCCGCCGCCGCGGCCCCGGCGGGCCCACCCCCACGACCGGCGCCACCGTCGGCGCCCAGCCCGTCCCTGACCGACCACCCGCTGACCGCCGCCCCGAGCCCGCTCGACAATCCGCTCAAGGGGTTCGCCCGGTTCTACTTCCCGGGCGACAACCAGAACTCGGGCTATCCGCGCTCGCTGGCCTGGAGCTACTTCGGCCTGTCCGAGGTGATGACCAGCGCCTCGAACTGCGGGTCCTACGACTGGTCCATCGTGGACAGCGCGCTGAACGAGATCGCGTCGTACGGCAACCAGGCCGCGATCCGCTTCTACATGGAATATCCGGGCGGCACCGGCAGCCATCCCGGCAACGCGGTCCCGCACTGCTTCGACGGGCATGTGAACTACCGCAACAACACGTACTGGGGCACCGTCTCGCCTGACTACGACAGTCCGTACCTGCTCGACGCGGTCACGAAGTTCATCGCGGCCTTCGGTGCCCGCTACGACGGTGACCCGCGGATCGGCTTCATCAACCTCGGCATCGTCGGGCTGTGGGGCGAATGGCACACCTGGCCCTTCGACACCGACACCGCGGACGGCTATCCCAACCTGATGCCGACCGACACCGACGCGGCGAAGATCATCGCCGCGTACGACACGGCGTTCAACAAGACCAAGCTGGAGATCCGCTATCCGGACTCGGCCGGCGGGGCGGCGAACACGCGCGACATCGGCTACCACGACGACTCGTTCTGCTACCGCGAGGGCTCGCCGCTGGCCGGCGTCACGCTGCCGCAGTCCCTCGGCGGCGCTGACTACGCCCAGTTGCAGCGCGCGCTCAACCAGGGCGTCGAGAACAAGTGGACCACCGACTCGATGGGCGGCGAGGTGCGCCCGGAGATCCAGAGCTCGGCCTTCACGTCCTGGCCCGGCGGCTCCGGCCAAGTCGACAACATGAAGGCGTGCATCGAGCTCGAGCACACCACGTGGAAGATCAATCAAACCAGCCAGAGCTACTCCAGCTCGGATCCGAACGTCGCGGCGGCGGTCCGGCTCATGGGGTACGACTTCACGGCCACCCACGCGTACTACCCGAACAGCGCCAGCGGGAGCGCGACCGTCGGCGTGACGATCACGAACAACGGGGTCGCGCCGTTCTACTACCCGTGGACGGTGTCGCTCGGCCTCAAGAACTCGGCCGGCACCGTGGTCAAGACCTGGGACACCGCGTGGGACCTGCGCAAGGTGATGCCGCTGAGGATCCGGGCCTTCCCGGACTGGAACGTCGGCGCCGACCCGACCTATCTCGACTACGGCTATCCGCAGTACTACCAGTCGTCCCTTGATCTGGCCGGCGTGGCCGGCGGCTCCTACCAGCTGGTCCTGAAGGTGAAGAACCCGCTCGAGGCGGTCAGCCCGGCGGCCAAGAAGCTGCGCTTCGGCAACGCGGCCCAGAACGCGGACGGGTGGCTCGGGCTCGGCTCCATCGGGGTCGGATCGGGTGGGAGCGGCGACACCGCGGCGCCGTCGGTGCCGACCGGGTTGGCGGCGTCCGGCAAGACGTCGTCGAGCGTCTCGCTCGGCTGGAACGCGTCGACCGACAACGTCGGGGTGGCCGGCTACAAGGTGCTGCGCGGGGGTGTTCAGGTCGGCACCACGTCCGGCACCTCCTTCACCGACACCGGCCTGACACCGTCGACGGCGTACACCTATGCCGTGCAATCCTTCGACTCCGCCGGCAACACGTCGGCCGCCTCGCCCTCGCTGACGGTTACGACCAGCGCCGGGAGCACGACGCCGCCCGGCCGGGTTCTCGACGACTTCGACGGGACCCCGGCCTATCCGGGTGCCGCGCTCAACGACCTCGGCAAGTGGACCGGCGGCAACTGCTTCGTCAACGGGGGTGGCAACGGCGTGGTCTCCGGCGGGGCGTTGACGCTGCAATACAACAACTGCGGCTGGTTCGGCAGCGACGTCAACACCGACCTCTCCGCATACACCTATCTCGACGTCCGGGTCCGGGGCGCGAGCGGCGGCGAGCAGAGCCACTTCAACCTCGGCCTGGGCGGCACGACCAAGGTCTTCGGCGACTACGTCCTCGACGGCGGCGGCCACCCCGCGATCACCACGTCCTATCAGGACATCAAAATCCCGCTGACGGCCAACGGCATCAGTCGCTCGGCGCCGGGCCAGTTGGCCATGGGCTTCTGGTACGGCGGCAGCAGCTCGATCAGCATCGACAGTCTCTCCTTCACCAACTGACGTATCGGCGCCGGTGCCGTCCTTTCCGGGCGGCGCCGGCCGCTGACGAGGAGAAACGATGAAAATGCTCACCGCCGCGGCGGTCGTGCTGCTCGCGCTGGCCGGCACGCCGGGCGCCGCGCGGGCCGCCGATCCGAGCGTCACCTACACCGCCGACTTCGCAAGTGTCTTCACCAATCCGGAGCGGGGCTTCCACAACCGCTATGAGATCGTCAACGACCCGGCCGTCAACGACTACGCCAGCAACACGATCCCGGGCTTCAACCCGGACCTGCTCGACCGCACGTTCGCCCGGGCCAGGGCGGACGGCGACACCCTGATCCACAGCTACGTCCACCTCGACAAATATCAGACCGGCGACCTGCCCCCGGCCCTGCTCGACAACCTGTCCAGTGGCCTGGCCGCGGTCCGGTCGTCGGGCATGAAGATCGTCCTGCGGTTCGCGTACGTCTGGGACGGCTACTCCGCGGTCACCGAACCGCAGATGGAACGGCACATCGACCAGCTTGCGCCGGTTCTCCGCGCCAACGCCGACGTGATCATGCACCTCGAGGCCGGGTTCTTCGGAGCCTGGGGGGAATGGCACGAGAGCCCGTACACGGCGGCGTCCGAGGAGAGTCAGGCGCCGGTGCGCTACCGCCTGGTCAAGAAGCTGCTCTCCGCGACCCCGGCCGCGATCCCGGTCGCCATCCGTTATCCGATCTTCAACTACGAGATGGCCCAGCGGACCACCCCGCCGGCCGGCTGCGACCTGCCCGACAACTGCCTGCTGACCACCCAGGACTTCGACCGGCTCGGCTTCCACGACGACTGCTTCCTCGCCGACTCGGCCGACATGGGGACGTACGACCAGAACTCGTGGCTGGGCTGGTTCGACGTGCCGGCCAAGAAGCAGTGGGTCTACGACATGCGGACCTCGGCCGGCGGTAACAAGATCGTCGGCGGGGAGACCTGCGACTCGACCGGCGGCGACGACGCGGCCGGGGTGAACGCGCAGTACGAGCTGGCGCATCAGCACTGGACCGAGATCAACGAGGACTACGCGCCGGTCAACATCAACCTCTGGAAGAACACGTCGGTCGCGGCGTCCGGGAACGATCCGGCGGAGACGCTGTTCACCCGGATCAAGCGGAAGCTGGGCTACCGGTTGCGGCTGGTCGACGCCACGTTCCCGACCCGGTCCACGGCCGGTGACACCTTCAGCTTCTCGGCCCGTCTGACCAACGACGGGTTTGCGGGTCCGATCAAACCGCGGCCGGTCTTCCTGGTGTTCGACGACGGGACGCACCGCTACAACGTGCCGCTCAACGGCGTCGACCCGCGCACGTGGACGCCGGGGGCGGTCGCGGTCCCGCCGCGTACGGTGAGCCTGCCGGCGATGGTCGTCGGAACCTATCGTCTGGCGATGTGGTTGCCCGACCAGTCCGAGAGTCTGCGAGGCAACCCGTCCTACTCCGTCCGGCTCGCCAACACCGGCACGTGGGACGCGGCCAAGGGCTACAACGTGCTGGCCGGCGCCGTCACCGTCGGCTCCTGCACCGCGGACTGCGCGCCGCCGACCGCGCCGGCGCTGACCGCTTCCGCGAGTGGCGGCTCGGTGTCGCTCGCCTGGACCGGCGCGAGCGACGACGTCGGCGTCACGGCCTATCGCGTCTACCGTGACGGCACCGCGATCGCGACGGTGACGGGCGCCGCGGTGCCGACTTCATACACCGACAGCGGCGTGCCGACCGGGTCTCACACCTATGCCGTCGCCGCGCGGGACGCGGCCGGGAACGAGTCGCCGCCCAGCAACGCGGTCACCGTCGGTGTCGGGTGCACCGACTGCTCGCCACCGACCGCGCCGACCGGCCTCGCCGTCACCGGCACGACCGCGACGTCGATCGCGCTCTCCTGGCATGCGGCCACCGACAACGTCGGCGTCACCGGCTACCAGGTGTTCCGCGGCGGCACGCAGATAGGCACCACCAGCAGCCCGTCCTACACCGATGCCGGCCTGGCCAGTGGTTCCTACAGCTATTCGGTGCGGGCGCGCGACGCCGCCGGCAACGTGTCGGCCCCGTCGGCGGTCGTGACCGCCTCCACGGCACCCGTCGGCCTGGTGGTCGACGACTTCGACGGGTCGCCGGCCTACCCCTCGGCGGCCCGGAACGACCTCGGGAAGTGGACCGGCGGCAACTGCTTCCTCAACGGCGGCGGGAGCGGGGCGGTGTCCGGCGGGTCGCTGGCCCTGCAATACAACAACTGCGGCTGGTTCGCGAGCGATGTGGCGGGCGACGTCTCCGCGTACGGCTATCTGGTCCTGCGCCTGAAAGGCGCCGGCGGCGGCGAGCAGGCGCACTTCAGCCTGAGCCTCGGCGGGGCCACCAAGGTCTTCGGCGACTACCTCCTCGACGGCGGCGGTCACCCGGCGATCACCACCTCCTACCAGGACATCAGGATCCCGCTGACGGCCAACGGCATCAACCGGACAGCGCCGGCGCAACTCGCGCTCGGTTTCTGGTACGGCGGAAGCGGCACCGTGACGATCGACAGCATCGGTTTCCAATAGCCGGGAGGGGTTTGTAAACTCCATAGCAATATTGCTGGGCGGGTTGGGGGTCATGCTGTGACGGATCAGGCCACTGCGGGAGCCGACCTGTCGCGGTTACGCGAGCTCAACTCGCTGACGGTGGTCCGCGCGCTGCGCGATCAGCCGCCGACCACCGTCACCGAACTCGCCAGCCTGACCGGGCTCTCGCGCCCCGGCGTCGACGTCATCGCCCAGGGGCTGGTCGCCAGCGGCTGGGCCGACGTGGTCGAGCCGGGCGCGAGCAGCACGGTCGGGCGGCCGGCCCGGCGCTACCGGTTCCGGGCCACCGCGGGCCACGTCATCGGCATCGACGTCGGCGCGCACAAAATACTGGCCCTCCTGGCCGACCTCGACGGCAACGTCACCCACACCGTCCGGCGCTCGGTCGACGCCGACGCCGACCCGGCCGCGCGGCTCGCCGCCCTCGACGAGATCGTCGCCTCCTGCCTGCGCGAGGCCGGCAAGACCGCCTCCGACATCTGGGCGATGACCGTCGGGGTGACCGGGCCGGTCGACGCCAGCGGCCGCACCACGTTGTTCACGCCGCTGCCCGGCTGGCAGACCGTCGACCTGGCCGCCCACCTCAGCGACCGGTTCACCTGCCCGATCCTGGTCGAGAACGACTGCAAACTGGCCGCGCTGGCCGAACGCTGGCGGGGCTCGGCCGGCGACGCCGACGACATCGTCTTCCTGCTCGCCGGCATGCGCATGGGCGCCGGCCTGATCATCGACGGCGTGCTTCGGCGGGGCTTCGGCGGCGCGGCCGGCGAGATCGGCGCCCTCAAGGCCGTACGCTGGCTGGCCGCCCCCGCCCACCTGCAGAAATGCCCCGGAGTGCCGGCCACGGTCAGCCCCGACGACGCGGCGGCCTGGGTCTTCAACGCGGCCCGCGACGGCAACCGCGACGCGCGCACGGCCGTCAACCGTTACGTGAAAGACCTGGCCGTCGGCACCGCGGCCCTGGTCCTCGCCCTCGACCCGCAGGTCGTGGTCTTCGGCGGCGGCTTCTCCCGCTCGGCCGACCTCGTGCTCGACCCGCTCCGGCGCGAACTGCAGAAACTGTGCCTCCGCGTGCCCGACGTCCGCGCCTCGACCCTGGGCGCCGACAGCGTGGCGCTGGGCGCGCTGCGGCTCGCCCTCAACGAGGTCGACCAGCGCCTCTTCTCAGCCGGCCTCAGCGCCCCGGTCGCTCCACGGCGCGACGTTTAGCAATCAGCAGGCGACATGTTTGATGACCGGCTCGCCGGGCCGGCTGTGACGGTGCCTGATGTTGATTCGGGGGCGACCGGTCGCATGCTCGGATCGCTGGGCGGTTGCCCGCTCCGAGCCCCCGCAGGGCGGGCCGGGAACGGCCGGCTGGATCGAGAACTACCAGGTCGGCCTGTTCACGGCCGCCGCAACGACGACGTGGTGGCATGGGTTCTGCCCGCGTCGACAACCTGATCGCCGGGCTGCCGAGCCGGGCGTCGTCACGGGTCTCCCGCCGGCCGGCCGTGCCCACCAGCACGCCGCCGCTGCCCGCCGCGACGGTCAATCGCTGAAGAGCCTGCCTGGCGGGGTCCATGACGAGCCCGCCGATCATGCCTTCGGCCGGTCGAGGAGGCGGGTTGACCACCAAGACGCATCTGCGATGACACTGACCGCCCGTGCCTCGCGGGGACAGCCCGTAGTTCATCGCGGTGCTCGGCAAGATTCGCGCCGGCGCTTGGGCGATCGCCCGCCGACCTTCGACCCGCTCGTATACCGGCAACGCCACGCCGTCGAATGCGGCATCAACCGACCCGAACGCCACCGCGGCGGCGCCAGCCGTTACGACAAGTCAGCCGTTCGCATCCAGGCCCCCCTCACCATCAGGGTGAAAGGATCCGACGAAACGCGCCCTGACCGCCGTTGCAGTATCAGTGCTCGTCCTGCCGACTACGCGACAGCAAGGCGAGGTCTAGGGGAAGCGGCTGCCGATGCTGCTATGGATGTCAAGCGACGTTGAGCGCGGCGGTCGGCTTCGCGGACGATGTGGCGCATGGCCGCCTTCCTGCTGAGGCCTTGCCGGGTGCGCTGCTCGACGGAGTTCGTCATGGATCCGCGGGAGCCCGATCGTGTGCACGGCGCGGTCTTCGCCGCGGTTGAGCCGGGGCCGGTCGGTGTGCTGTGAGGTGGCCGTTGGCGCCGCGACGATCGGCCCGGCTTCAGAACCCGTGGCCAGCGGCTGCCTGGCGACCGCCGGGCCGACACCGAACATGGCGCTCAACCCCTGCGCTGTCCGGCTCCAGCCGCCGGTCGGCCAGAGTAACTCGGTGTTGAGCGCGTTCGCGGCCAGCGCCGCCCCGTCGCCTGCACCGGATCGGTCAGCCGGCCCTCGCGATCGGCCGGACGAGTCTAAATACGTTGCCGGGGTTTCCGGGCGCCGATAGTGTTTCGGGCATGACGCATTATCGAGGCTTCGGCGGCATTCCCCGGGGGCGGCATCGTTAGACACGATTGCTTCTGTCGCCCCTTTATTCCGCGTACGGGAAAAGGGGTTTTTTGTTTTTGATCCTGCGGTTGTAGCTCAGGGGTCAGAGCGCGACGTCGCCAACGTCGAGGTCCCGGGTTCGAATCCCGGTTGCCGCTTTACGTCGCCGTAGCTCAGCGGGTCGGAGCGCCGCCCTGATAAGGCGGAGGCCGGTGGTTCGAGCCCACCCGGCGACACTGTGACTGTAGCTCAGAGGGAGAGCGCCAGGTCGTGGCCCTGGAGGTCGCCGGTTCAAGTCCGGTCAGTCACCCTGCGGTTTGTTGGTTTTGCGGGCGCGCCAACGTTGGAGAGTTGGGATCGGCTGTAAACCGGTTGCTTGGCTGAGCAGGTTCGAATCCTGCCGCCCGCACGGGGCGCGAATTGATTGCGGCCGGGCACACGGCGGCCCAACTGCGGGTGTTCGAGCGGAATCATCGGGCGCGCCCGGTTCTACGAGAAAATGGGGTTCGCCGCTCGTGGCCGCCGGTCGCTTCGAGCCGGTTCCCGGGGTCGGACGAAAAGGGTGGCGAGCACGTCTTCGTCGGGCGTTTCCACCTGCCCTTGGCCGCGAGCCCGGGCACCGCGACGTGGTCGACGGCGACGGCCGGTAGCCGACCACGGTCGCGGTGTGGCTCTCGTCGGGGAAGGGCAGCTCGATCAGTCGAATCGTACGAGCAGGTGGGTGGTCAGCCCGCCGGTGCGCCGGATCTCCATCGTGCCGGTGCCGCCGCGTGACCACCCGAATGCGATGAGGTCGGTGTCGGCGCGGGAGCTGACGCTTCGGATCCGCATGGTGTGGTCGGGTGGCGCTGTCAGGCGCAGCCGGCGTCCGTGTCGGGCTTGTCGGCGACGGTGAGCTCGTAGGTGCCGGCCATGGGGAAGGAGACGTTGACGTAGGTGCCGTCCTTGTCGGCGCACAGGACCGGAGCCGGTGTGCGGTCGTCGACCTTCCAGGCGCCGCCCCGCAGGAGGCCCCGGTAGAAGGCGGTGACGGCGGCCCGGTCGACCTGGGGCGCGGTGCTGCCGGTGGAGAGGTCGTCGCCGCTCGGGCCGCCGTTCGTGGCGAGGAACTGGAGGCTGGCGTAGGCGGCCACCTTGTCGACGTCGCAGCCGGCGGAGGGGGCGCCGGCCGGGTCGTAGCCGCCGGGCCGGTGGGTGAACAGGTCGAGGGCCGAGAACCGGTCACTGCGCTGCTCACAGCGCGCGAGGCGGTGGTCGGTCCACCGGTTGGCCGCATAACCTCCGGCGGCGACCAGGAGGAAGGCCGCGCCGGCCACGAGGACTCGCCTATTCACTGGGCACGTTCACTGGGCACGCTCCGCGACTTCCAGAAGCTCAGCTCGCCGGAGATCGGGAGCCAGTAGTAGACGACGAACGCGGCGATCACGGCGACGCCGGCCAGCGGGACGAACGCCCCGAGCAGGGTGCCGAGGCCGATCCAGGCCAGCGCCAGCCGGAAGCGGCGGCCGATCGAGCGTACGCCGGTGGTGTCGATGTTGCCGGCCAGCCGCCGGGGGTCACGGCACACGTAGCCCCAGATGACGTTGAAGATGACGGCGGCCAGCCAGAACACGATGCCGTGCAGCGCGACCGCGATCCGTTCGCCCTCGCCGTCGCGGAACGATTTGGCCAGCACCGACGCGGCGAACGGCAGGAACGAGATGTTCATCAGCAGCATGGTGTTGAGGAACAGGATCGTCCGGTCGGCGTGCCGGATGTGGTCGAACATCACGTGGTGGTTGGCCCAGATCTGGCCGATCAGCATGAACGTGACGGCGTACGCCAGATAGGACGGCCACAACACCAGCAGCCCGTGGAGCAGGTGTGCGCTGTCCTCGGGCGGCTTGATCTCCAGCACGAGCAGCGTGACCGCGATCGCGATGACCCCGTCGCTGACCGCCACCACCCGGGCCGGGTCGCGCTCAGCCATGGCCGGCCGCCAGGAAGTCGAGGAGCGCCTCGGCCACCGGGCCCGGAGCCTCTTCGGCCTGGTGATGGCCCGACTCGACGATGTGGTGCCGCAGCGGGAGGTCGAGCCACGGGGCCCAGATCGCGGCCGGGTCGCCCTGGATGTCGAGGTCGTCGAACTTGGATTCCAGCAGCAGCGTCGGGCAGGCGACCCGGCGCCCGGCCGCCCGGTCGGCCGCGTCGTGCTCCCGGTCGATGCCGAGGCCGGCCCGGTAGTCCTCGCACATGCCGTGTACGACGGCCGGGTTCCGGTAGGCCGCCCAGACGTCGGCGTGGTTGCCGGCGCCCATCGCCTCGGGGCCGGGGGTCCGGTACCAGGAGTCGGGATCGGCGCTGATCACCCGCTCGGCCGGCTTGTCGGTCTGTCCGAGGAACCACCAGTGCCACCACGCCCGCGCGAAGGTGGCGTCGACCCGGTCGAGATGTTCGATGACCGGCAGGCCGTCCATGACGACCAGGTGTGAGACCGCCGCCGGGTGGTCCATCGCGGTGCGGAAGGCGACGAGCGCGCCCCGGTCGTGGCCGATCACGGCGAACCGCTCGTGGCCCAGACGGGCCATCAGCCGCACGACGTCGCCGGCCATCGCGCGCTTCGAGGACTGGGCGTGGCCGGGCGCGTCCGGCGGGAGGGTCGACTCGCCGTACCCCCGCAGGTCGGGTGCCACCACGAGGAACCGTTCGGCCAGGCGCGGCGCGACCGCGTGCCAGGTGGTGTGGGTCCGCGGGTGGCCGTGCAGCAGCACGACCGGGGTGCCCCGGCCGCCGTGGCGCACTCGGACGGTGACTTCGCCGAGCTCGATATGATCGAGCCGAAATCCATCGAACACCTGCCTGACGCTAGCGGCCCGGCGCACGGCTCCGGAAGGCCCGGCGCGGCTCAGGCCGGGCGGTCCGGCCGCGCTCGGCGCGGCTCACGCATCTGATGTACGCGCGGGCTCCGTTCAGCCCGCCGGGGACCGCCGGATGCGGCCGTGGCTGACAAACTGGGGCGCATACCTGATGAGAAGACCGACCTGCTCGGCTATCTGCGGAATGCCCGCGAGGCCGTCCTGTGGAAGCTCGACGGGCTGTCGGACTATGACGTCCGGCGGCCGCTGACGCCGACCGGCACCAACCTGCTCGGCCTGGTCAAGCACCTCGCCTACGTGGATGCCGGATATTTCGGGGCGACGTTCGGGCGGCCGTTCCCGGAGACGGTCCTGCCGGAGGACGAGGGCGCCGGTTTCAACGCGGACATGTATGCGTCGGCCGACGAGACCCGGGAGCAGATCGAAGACCTTTACCGCCGGGTCGGGGCCCACTCCGACGCGACGATCGAGGCGCTCCCGCTGGACGCCCCGGGCGACGTGCCGTGGTGGGGCGACGCGGGAAAGACCACGCTGCACAGCGTGCTGGTGCACATGCTCGCCGAGACCGCGCGGCACGCCGGGCATGCCGACATCCTCCGCGAGTCGATCGACGGCGTGGCCGGGCTCCGGGCCGCGAACTCGAACCTGCCCGAGGCCGACCCGGCGCAGTGGTCGAGCTATCGCGACCGGCTGGAGGAAATCGCCCGGACGGCCACGGCGAGCGCCTGAGCTCGGCTCCGGCGACCAGCGCGAGAATCGGGCCCTACCGCAACGACCCGGCCAGGATCCCGGCCACCACTCGGGAGACCTCCAGCGACGGGTCTCCCGAGCGGGCCGCGAAGAGCAGATGACCCGACCCGATCAGGGCCAGCCCGAGGGCGTCGATGTCGGCGGAGGGGGACAGGCGGCCCTGGGAGCGCTCGGCGAGCAGATATGACGCGATCATGGTGCCGGCCGCCGAGAGCAGCGGGATGCCGTTCGGGTGGGAGGCCTTCAGCCGGACCCGCAACTCGTCGCGGAAGATGATCAGGCTCATCACGCCCACCGCGACCGAGGTGAACAGCGAGGTCAGGACCGTGGTCAGGTTGCCGGCGACGGTTCCCGTGCCGGCGGCGGCCAGCAACTCGTCGGCCTGGGCCGCGACCCGGGCGCTGCGGTCCTCGATCAGTGCGGCCAGGAAGTCGTCGAAGTCGGTGAAGTGCCGGTGCAGCACGCCCTTGGCCACGCCGGCCTCGGTGGTCACCGCCCGGGACGTCAGGGCGCTCGGCCCGTCTCGCAGGAGCACGCGTTCGGCGGCGTCGAACAGCTGTGCGCGCACGTCGCGCAGCGCTATCCCGGTGGGCACAACCCAGAGCCTAACCTCCCAACCTGCGTGAACCCGCGTTGACAGGCTGTCACGGTCACCATCAATATGTGTCCATGTCTATTTGGGAGCGCTCCCGAACGCGCCTGATCGCCCTGATCGGCGTCACCGCTCTGCTGACGGGCGTCGCGGCCGCACCGGCCCACGCCGACGAAGTGGAGCAGGTCAAGAACGGCGGCTTCGACGGGACCACCGACCCGTTCTGGTCGACCGCCGGCATGCCCATGACGATCGTGAACGGCCAGGCCTGCGTCGACGTGCCCGGCGGGACCACCAACCGCTGGGATGTGTCGATCGGGCAGAACGATATTCCGCTGGTCGCCGGCCAGAGCTACCGGTTCGGTTTCGACGCGAGCGGCGACGCCGGCCACGTGGTCCGGGCGATCGTCGGCCTGGCGGTCGATCCGTACGACACCTACTTCGAGCAGTCGCCGGTCCTCGGCGGCCTCACACATTACGAATACACCTTCACCCAGGGAGCCGACACCGCCCAGGGGCAGGTCGCCTTCCAGGTCGGGGGCAGCGCCGAGCCGTGGCACTTCTGCGTCGACAACGTGTCGCTGGTCGGCGGCGTACCTCCGGAGGTCTACGTGCCCGACACCGGGCCGCGCGTCCGGGTGAACCAGGTCGCGTACGTCCCGAAGGGACCGAAAACCGCGACCGTCGTGACCACCGTGACCACCCCGTTGCCCTGGCAGTTGCGGAACGCCGCCGGCGTGACCGTCGCCGCCGGCCAGGCGCAGCCGCGCGGCACCGACGTCTCCTCGGGCCAGAACGTGCAGACGATCGACTTCAGCCGGTTCACGACGCAGGGGAGCGGCTACACGATCACGGCCGACGGCGACACGAGCCGGCCGTTCGACATCGGCACGGCGGACTATCAGAACCTCCGCGCTGATGCGCTGAAGTTCTATTACACGCAGCGCAGCGGCATCGAGATTCTCGACTCGCTCCGGCCCGGCTACGGCCGCGCCGCCGGTCACATCGACGTCGCGCCCAACCAGGGCGACGGCGCGGTGCCCTGCCAAGCCGGCGTGTGTGACTACACCCTGGACGTGCGCGGTGGCTGGTACGACGCCGGCGACCAGGGTAAATACGTTGTCAACGGCGGCATCTCGACGTGGGAGCTGCTCAGCGAGTACGAGCGCTCGAAGAAGGTCCGCACGGTCAACCTCGCGATCCCGGAGAGCGGCAACCGCGTCCCGGACATCCTCGACGAGGCCCGCTGGGAGCTGAACTTCCTGCTCGAGATGCAGGTGCCGGCCGGTCAGCCACTCGCCGGCATGGTCCATCACAAGATCCACGACCAGAACTGGACCGGCCTGCCGCTGCTGCCCAGCCAGGACCCGCAGCCGCGCGAACTGCACCCGGTCTCGACCGCGGCCACGCTCAACCTCGCCGCGGTCGCCGCCCAGGCGGCCCGCGTCTACCAGCCGTTCGACGCGGCCTTCGCGCGGCGGGCGCTGAGCGCGGCGAAGACCGCCTATGCGGCGGCCAAGCTCAACCCTTCCCGGTACGCGCCGGAGTCCGACGCAACCGGCGGCGGCGCTTACAACGACAGCAACGCCACGGATGAGTTCTACTGGGCCGCGGCGGAGCTCTTCCTGACCACCGGCGAGAAGTCCTACGAGCATGATGTGCTCACCTCGCCGCTGAACACGGCCGACATCTTCGGAACCGGGGCCTTCGACTGGGCGTCGACCGCGGCGGCCGGACGGCTCGACCTCGCGCTGGTGCCCAGCCACCTGACCGGGCGGGCGGCCGTGCAGGCCTCGGTGGTCCAGGGGGCGGAGAAATATCTGGCCGTGCAGAAGGCCCAGGCGTACGGGATTCCCTACGCGCCCGCGAACAACATGTGGGACTGGGGATCGAACAGCGCCATCCTCAACAACATGGTCGTGATCGCGTCGGCGTTCGATCTGACGGGGCGTTCGAAGTATCGCGACGGGGTGCTGACCGGCCTCGACTACGTGCTCGGGCGCAACGCGCTCAACCGCTCCTACGTCACCGGCTATGGCGAGGTGAGCCCGCAGAACACGCACAGCCGGTGGTATGCCCACGAGCTCGACCCCAGCCTGCCGCACCCTCCGGTGGGCACGCTGGCCGGCGGAGCGAACTCCTCGCTCCAGGACCCGTACGCGGCGAGCAAGCTGGCCGGGTGCGTCGCGCAGTTCTGCTACATCGACGACATCCAGTCGTACTCGACCAACGAGGAGGCGATCAACTGGAACTCGGCTCTCGCGTGGGTGAGCGGGTTCGTGGCTGAACAGGGCTGACCGCGTAC